>DATDDZ010000313.1:0-5461 GCA_036523555.1 Gaiellaceae bacterium | reverse complement strand
AGCACGCGCGAGCCTCGCCAGAGCGCCTTGACGATCTCCACCTGCTGCTGATGGCCGAGCGAGAGGTCGGCCGCTCTCGTGTTGGGATCGATCTCGACGCCGAGCTGGGCCGCGAGCTCGGCGAGACGCCGCCGCGCGGCGTCCCGGTCGAGGCGCACGCCCCGGTTGTCGCCCAGCATGAGGTTCTCGAGCACGCTCAATGCCGGGATCAGCGTCGAGTGCTGGTGGACGGTGCCGATCCCGAGCATGAGCGCCTTTCGCGGCGAGGAGATCACCGTCTCGACGCCCTCGATCCGGATCGTGCCCGCATCCGGGCGGATCAGCCCCGAGAGGATGCCGATCAGGGTCGATTTGCCGGCGCCGTTCTCACCGAGCAGGCAGTGGACTTCGCCGCCGCGGAGCGTCAGGCTCACGTCGTCGTTCGCAAGCACTCCGGGGAACGACTTGACGATGCCGAGCAGCTCGACGATCGGCGCTCCGTTGTTGTTCCGTGCGTTCACCCTGCTCGGCCCGATTTCCTACAACGCAACGTTCCTCGAGGCGCTCCGCGCACCCGCGGCAGTCCGAGGACCGCGGCGGGTGCGCGTCGCCTTTCGTACCTACTTGAGCAGCTTCTGGACGGCCTTCGCGTTGTGCGCGACCGGAATCTTGATCTTCCCGGCCTTGATGCTCGCCTGCGCCTTCTGGATCTGCGACCAGGTGCCCGCCGCGATGTACGTCGACTTGAGCAGCGAGATGCCGCCGTTCTTGAGGCTCAGGTTGTAGCCGTGCGTGCCGTAGGTGCCGCTGTTCACGTCCTTGATCGCCTGAGTGAACACGGCGGTGAAGTTCCAGAGCACCGACGACAGGAAGACGTGCTTCTTGTCGATGGGCGTCATGTCACCGATGTCGCCGATCATCCAGACCTTGTGGCCGACCTTCGCGCTTTCGACCGCCTGGAGGTAGCCGAAGGAGGCGTTGTCGCCCATCGTGAAGAGCACGTCGGCGCCCTGCGCGATCACGCTGCTGGCCACGCGCTTGCCGCCGGCCGCATCGTCGTAGCCGGTCGGGCTGACCGTCGCGAAGAAGATCTTCGACGACTTGTCGACGCTGCGGAAGCCCGCAGCGAAACCGCCGCTCATCTTGTACCAGTTGTCGTCGGAGGCCGAGATGACGATCCCGACCTTGTGGGTCTTCGTGGTCTTCGCGGCGAGCACGCCCGCGAGGTACGCGCCCTCCTGACTCGAGGTCGTGATGTACGAGACGAGGCCCTTGGTCAGATTCGTCGGGACGTCATAGGTGATCATCGGCACCTTGTATTGCTTGGCCAGGCGCGTCGCGATCGTGTCGTAGCCGCTCGCGTGCGCGACGATGAACTTCGCGCCGCCTGTGATGAGCTGTCGCAGGATGACGTCGGTCTTGTCGTAACCGATGTTCGTGATCGCCTTGAACTGAGCACCTGTGGCCGAGGCGGCCGCTTTTGCGCCGTTGTAGCCCTGCTGGTTCCAGCCGTAGTCGCTGGCCTTCGCCGGTGAGGCGAACCCCACCTTCGTGACCTTCGCCGCCTGCAGCGCCCCGGCTGCATAGGCGGTGCCGGCAGCGAGTAGGCCGACCGCCGCGACGGCCATGACGATCCGCGCTCCACGTACTCGCATGTGCATCCGAGGCACTCCTTTCATCCCGGCGAATCGATCCGATTGCGCCGTAGCTGACTCTTGCCCGCTGCCAGGCTCGCTGGTAGGGTCGCCTTGCAAACTGTTAACAAGGCCGGACGGCCGCAACTCTATCCAAGCCGGAGATTGAATGCAATGCCGCGGGAAGCAGCCGTGAGTCACCCGGCACCGCTCGAAAACCTGACGCTCTGGCAGCGTGTCCACGAGCGCCTGCGCGAGCAGATCCTCTCCGGGGAGCTCGAGCCCGGAGCCGAGCTGGCAGAGGTCGCGCTCTCCGAGAAGCTCGGCGTCAGCCGCGGCCCGATCCGCGAGGCGCTCGGGCGGCTCGCCTCCGAAGGCCTCGTCATCGTGCGGCCGCGTCGCGGCGCTGTCGTTCGCTCACTCTCGAAGGAGGAGTTCCTCGAGCTGTACCAGGTGCGCGAGGCGCTCGAGATGATGGCCGTGAGACTGGCCGTGCCGCGGCTCGGCAAGCAGGACTTCGAGGAGCTGCAACGGCTGAACGACACGATGGCGCAGCACGCCGAGCGGAACGAGGTCGACCGGTTCTTCGACGCGAACGTCGCCTTCCACAGCCGCTTGCTCGAAGCGTCCGGCAACGGCACGTTGCAGGAGCTCTACCGGCAGCTCGTCGGGCAGCTCGGCCGCTACCGGCTTCGCTCGCTGACGCTGCGCGGCAACATGCAACGGTCCGTGGCAGAGCACGCGGCGCTCCTACGTGCGGCGAAGCGGGGCGACGCCGAGCGGGCCGCGCACCTGATGTGCGAGCACATCCGTGTCCCACAGCGGGGCCTGAAGGCTCTGAGCGACAGCGACCTCGCCGCGGCGGACGGCGGCTCGTGAGCGGCCGGCGCCTTCCGGTGAGCCGCTCCCCTGTTCCTACCGAGAGGGTGAGGTGAACGATGGGCACTTCTGTCGAGGCCGTTGAGCTCCTGAAAGGCGCCGCCACGTGAGCGGCCCGCTGGACTTCGGCGTCAATCTCAACAACCGCGAGCCGCTGATCGCCCCGGACTACGACGTCCAGATGCTGCTCGACCTCTCCAGCACGGTCGAGGAGGCCGGTTTCGACTCCGTCTGGGTCGGCGACTCGCTCTTCTCGAAGCCGCGCTACGAGCCGATCGCACTCCTGTCGGCGATCTCGCAGCGGACGTCGCGCGTCAAGCTCGGAACCGCCTGCATGGTCACCTCGACGCGCGACCCGCTCTACCTCGCGCTCGAGTGGGCGACGCTCGACGTGATCTCGGGCGGCCGCACCATCCTCGGCGCCGGCATGGGCAACCCCGAGGAGGGCGTGCGCCGGGAATTCGAGGCGCTCGGCCTCGACTACGACAGGCGCGGCACCCTCTTCGAGGAGGGGCTCGCCGTGATACGCCAGCTCTGGACCGAGGGCAAGACCGACTTCCACGGCACCTTCCGCCGCTACGACGGCGTCGAGTTCTACTCCGGCACGGAGATGGCACCGCTGCTGCCGATCCAGACACCGCCGCCGATGTGGGTCGTCTCGAACCCGCGACTGACCGGGGACGCGCCGCCCGAGGTGATGAAGGGTCGTCTCGACCGCGCGTGTCGCCGGATCGTCGAGCACGGCGACGGCTGGATGACGTGCTGTCGCGCCCAGCACCCGGACGAGCTCGTCGAGCAGCTCGGCCTGATCGAGCGCTACGCCGACGAGCACGGCCACGACTTCTCGCGACTCGTCATCTCCTATCAGGTGACGATGAACATCGGCGACTCCGAGGACGAGGCCCGCACCGCGTTCGGCGACTACATCTCCAAGTACTACCCCGAGCTGTCGAAGGCGATGGACCTCTCCAACTGGGGCCCGGTCGGCACCCCCGAGCAGATCGCGGAGTGGATCCGAACCTTCGCCGACGCCGGCGTCGACCACTTCATCTGCCGGTTCGGCGCGATCGACCAGTTCGGGCAGGTTCAGCGCTTCGCCGAGGAAGTGCTCCCCGTGTTCTCCGCAGAGAGGGTGAGGTGAAGGATGGCCACCGTGGTCGCTAACGACAACCTGCTGAAGGACGCGGCGCTGATCGTCGACGTCTGCTTCTCCGTCGAGGACGGCGACGTCGTCACGATCATCTGCGACGACGACCGCGAGGAGGAGGCGAAGGCGGTCGCCGAGGTCGTGGTCGAGCGCGGCGGCTGGCCGGTCGTGATGAACAACGAGATGCAGGTGCGCCGCGGCCGTGCGGACGTGCGCTTTCCGATGGCGCCGCCGGCGAACCTGCACCGCGCGATGGTCGGCTCGGACGAGGTGATCATCATCGCGAACCTCGAATGGGCGAACCGCTTCGCTCACGTCAACGCCGTTCGCGAGACCTGCGAGGCGAACGGGAAGATCGCCTCGATCGAGCCCGGCATGGGCGAGTGGGGCCTCACGCGCGAGGATCTGGAGCGATCCGCCCAGCGGACGAAGGATGCCGTCGCGGCGCTCGCGGGGAAGAAGCAGTGCCACGTCACGACCGCGCTCGGGACCGACTTCTACGTCTCGATCGAAGGCCGACCGCCGCTCGAGCTGACGCCGTACAAGGCGCGAGGCCAGATGATGAGCCCCATCCCGCTGTGGACGGAGGTGGCGTTCGCGGCGATCGAGGACTTCACGCACGGGACGGCCGTCGTCGACGGCGTCATGCTCGGAATCGGGCTCGAGGGCCAGGTTCAGGAGCCGATCACATGGACGCTCGAGGGCGGAAAGTGCGTCGCGATCGAAGGCGGCGAGGAGGCCGAGAAGCTGCGCAGGGCGATCGACGGCGTGGAGAACGCGACCGTGATCGGCGAGTTCGCCTTCGGTACGAGCGAGAAGGCGCCGTTCGGCACTCCCTCGGAGAAGGGCCGCATCGGCACCGTGCACCTCGCGCTCGGCGACAACCACAACGCGTACCCGGGAGGCCAGAACCACTCCGTGCTGCATCTCGACGGCGTCTTCCTGAACGCGACGCTGCAGATCGTCGACGACGGCTCTTACATCCTGAGGGACGGCGAATGGGCGCTGTGACGGTCGTGCCGCTCGAGTCGGCCGAGCCGATCGAGCTGCCACAGGGAAGCTGGAGCCGGATGCTCGTGACAGGCGCATCGGTCGACGGCAACGCGTCCTCGCTCGGCTACTCCGTCTTCACGCCCGGCACCGTCCTCACGCCGGTGAAGCACGAGACCGAGGAGGTGGCGTACGTCGTCTCCGGGTCGGGGGAACTACGCCTCGACGAAGGGGCGGTGCCGTTCCGCGAGGGCGACGCCGTCCACATTCCCGCCGGCACCTGGCACGCCGTCGTCAACAACGGCGACGCCGACGTGATCATGGTGTTCGGCTTCCCGCACCCGGAGTACCCCCCGACCGAGCGCGCCTAGATGGTCGCGGTCGCCCAGAGCCTCCGTGAGCAGGTCGCCTGGGCTTGCCGCATCCTCGCCGCCGCGGGCTATGCCGACCTCACGCTCGGCCACGTCAGCGCGCGCGGGCCCGACGGTGACATCTGGATCAAGCGCAAGGGGATCGCGCTGAACGAGGTCGAGCCGGACGACGTGGTCGCGCTCGACGACGCTACCGCCGTCCTTCATCTCGAGACGGTCCTCCACACCGGGGTGTACCAGGCCCGCCCGGACATCGGCTCCGTCGTGCACGGCCATCCGCCCTATGCGACGGCGCTCGGCGCGACTGCGTCGCACCTGTCGCTGCTCACGCACGACGCCATCCTGTTCGCGGACGGCGTGAGCCGGTTCGACGAGCCCGGCCTGATCGTCGACGACGACCAGGGGCGCCGTGTCGCCGCCGCGCTCGGTGATCGCCGCGCCGTCCTGCTGCAGAACCACGG
>DATDDZ010000312.1:0-4156 GCA_036523555.1 Gaiellaceae bacterium | reverse complement strand
GGACACCTCGTGGGAGGCGACGACGTGTGCCCGAGGGAGGCGGCGGCGAAGCTCCGCGACGACCGCCTCCTCGTGCGACGCGTCCCGGTACGCGTGCAGCAGGCACACGGCAACCGCGTCCGCGTCGACGTCCGGAAGGGTCGCGAGGTCGAGCGGCACGAGCTCCCCTTCCGGGCCTATGCGCCCGGCGACTCCGTGACAGCGCTCGAGGGGGACGAGCGGCTCCGGCCACCGCGCACACGGGCGATAGAGATGCGCGCGGGTTTGACGGCGCAGGTGGAGGAGATGCTCGAACCCGGCCGTCGTGACGAACGCGGTTCGCGCGCCCGTCCGTTCGAGCAGCGCATTGGTCGCAACCGTTGTCCCGTGCGCGAAGCGCTCGACCCCGGTGGCTCCCGCGGCCTGCGCGGCGGCAACTACCGACTCCTCCTGACGCTCGGCGGTGAGCACTTTCGCCGTTCTGACGCGACCGCCGTCGAGCACGACCGCGTCCGTGAACGTGCCGCCGACGTCGACGCCGAGGACAACCATTCAGGAAGACTGACACCATGGCGATTCGCGGGCTCCTGTTCGACTTCGACGGACTATTGGTGGACACGGAGAGCCCGTCGCGGCTCGCCTTCGAGGAGCTCTACCGCGAGCACGGACACGAGCTTCCACTCGACCGGTGGGCCACGCTGATCGGGACGATCGGCGCTCCGTTCGACCCCGTCGGCCATCTCGAGGAGCTCGTGGGCCGCCCGCTCGATCGTGACCAGATCGCGAGAGAGCGCCGCGAGCGTGAGCACGGGCTCGCCGATCTCGAAGACCTTCGCCCCGGGGTCGAGGAGTACTTCTCCGAGGCCGAGCGGCTCGGATTGAAGACGGCCGTGGTCAGCAGCAGCGACACGGCCTGGATCGAGCGTCACCTCGGCCGTCTTGGGCGGCTCGAAAGGCTCGACGCGATCGTGGCGGCGAACGGAGACACCGGCCGCGCGAAGCCGCGACCCGATCTCTACGTCGAGGCGCTCGAGCGTCTCGGGCTCGAGCCCGCCGAGGCGATCGCCTTCGAGGACTCGCCGAACGGCATCCGGGCCGCGAAGGCCGCCGGCGTCGCCTGCGTCGCCGTCCCCGGCCCGACGACTGCGACGTTGGCGCTCGACGAGGCCGACCTCGTCCTCGAGTCCCTGGCGGACGTCCCGCTCGCAGAGCTGCTGGAGCGGTTCTGACCGTTGCCCGCGAGCTGCGACTCGTCGGCGCCGGCGGCGAGCCGGTCGACTTCGCGCGCTCGATCGTCTCGCACGGCGTGGCGGAACTGCCGCCGAATCGCGTCGACCTCGCAGGGCGGACGCTGGAGACGACGCTTCCGGTCACCGGCGGCGCGCGGACGGTCCGAATCAGCGAGTCGTCGGGCAGTCTCGAGCTGGACGTGGTCTCCGGCCGCCTCTCCGCCCGCGCCGGCGCCGACCTGGCGAAGACCGTTGCGCACATGTTCCGGCTAGGCGAGGATCTGTCCGGCTTCTACGCCATCTGCGCGGCGGACGGCGAGCTCGGCTGGTGCGTCGACGGCGCGGGGCGGATGCTGCGCGCGCCTACGGTCTTCGAGGATGTCGTCAAGACGATCTGCACGACGAACACGTCCTGGTCGGGGACGACGAAGATGACGACGGCCCTCGTCGAAAACCTCGGGATCGAGGCGCCCGGCGGCAGGTGTGCGTTCCCGGCCCCGGAGGCGATGGCGGAGGCCGACGAGCTCTTCTACCGCGACGTCGTGCGAGCCGGTTATCGCAGCGCGTACCTCAAGAAGCTGGCAACCGACGTCGCCGACGGAACGACCGACCTCGAGGCGCTGCACGACCCCGACCTTCCGGACGACGTGGCCGTCGAGCGCCTGCTCGCCCTTCCTGGAGTGGGCCCATACGCCGCCGCACACGTGATGCTGACGTCGCTCGGTCGCTACTCACGTCTCGTCCTCGACTCGTGGACGCGGCCGACCTACGTCAAGCTCGCAGGCGCCAAGGGCCCGCTCAAGGACTCGACCATCGAGCGCCGCTTCAGGCGGTTCGGCGACTGGGCAGGCCTGGCGTTCTGGCTTTACCTGACGCGCAGCTGGGTCGAAGACGGCATCCCGGTGTAGTTACCCTCCCCGGCGGAGCGGCTGGGGCCGGTGCCCCAACTGGTCTTCAAAACCAGTGAGGTCGTGCAACCCACGGCTAGGCAGGTTCGACTCCTGTGCCGCTCCGTTCACGGCTGACGGCATCGCTGTCGCCCTCGGTTGAAACGCCGCCTTTGTACTGCATTTTGTACTGGTCGGCCCGCTCCACAGTCAGCGTTCGAGGCGATCGGCTTCCAACGAGACTGATGCACTGTTCGAGAAGCGCGGCGAGGTACGGGACGGCCACGACCGGTGCGCGAACATAGAGGTCAACTACCTCCTCCACCGCAACATGCCAGCTCGGGCTGAATGTTCCACGAAGAAGCGGGCTCGCTAGCAGCGCGACGCGCTCTAAGCGCGAACTAGTGAGGCAGCGTCCGGAGCTCCCCGAGGAGTAGATGGGGATCCGAGCTGTGGAATAGAGCAGACGGAGCTCGTACCGCCGCGACGAGCTCACGTCGCACAGGACCCACCAGCCCCGGCCGGAAGCGTCGTGCGGCTCGGTTCGCGGCTGCGCTTCCGGTTTGCCTCGCTCCGAGCGATAGTTGAGCCAGGATGGCCGAAGCTCCGAGCGGCACTGTCACCCTCCTCTTTACCGATATCGAGGGATCGACGAAGCTGCTCCATCGTTCAGGAGAGCTCTACGCGGAGCTGCTAGCGGACCATCGAAGCATTATGCGCGCCTCGTTCGATTCGCATGACGGCTACGAGGTCGACATCGAGGGTGACGCTTTCTTCGTCGTCTTCCAATCCGCGAACGCCGCGATTGCTGCCGCCACCGAGGCGCAGCGAGCGCTTGCAAACCATCGGTGGCCTGACGGACATGAACTGCGTGTGCGGATGGGTGTTCACAGTGGCGAGCCCCGTCTCGTTGACGGCGGGTACGTAGGCCTCGACGTGCACCGCGCCGCCCGCGTGATGGCAGCCGGCCACGGCGGACAGGTAGTTCTCTCCAACTCGGCGCGCAGCGCACTCGGCGACGAGTGGCCTGTGATCGATCTCGGTGAGCATCGTCTTAAAGACCTGCTCCAGCCCGAGCATCTCTTCCAGCTCGTAATCGACGAATTGCCCTCCGAGTTCCCGGCTCTGAAGACACTCGGCAACCGGCCGACGAACCTGCCGACGCAGCCGAATCCGCTGATCGGGCGCGATTCGGAGGTTCGAGCAATCCTGGAGCTTCTTCGTGCCGACGGCGTGCGGCTGCTGACGCTGACAGGCTCGGGCGGCACCGGTAAGACGCGGCTTGCCCTTCAAGTGAGCGCGGAGCTGCTCGATGAGCTCCGAAGCGGCGTCTTTTTCGTCTCGCTCGCACCGATCGTGGACGAGGACCTCTTGATTCCGGCTGTCGCACAGGCACTTGCGGTTCGAGAGGTCGCCGGCGAAGACCTTGGCGAGACTGTGCGCGCCTACCTGAATGACAAAGAGATGCTCCTGGTGCTCGACAACTTCGAGCACATCATCGGTGCCGCGTCACGCGTTGCGGAACTTTTGTCGGCCGTCCCGGAGCTGCGCACATTGGTCACGAGCCGCGAGCGGCTTCACATCGCCGCCGAGCATGTCTACGAAGTGCAGCCGTTGATGCTGCCGGAGTCCGCTGACCAGGACCCCACGGCACTGCTCGAGAGTGACGCGATCGCACTGTTCACCGCGCGAGCGCAAGCCGCAAGTCAGAGTTTTGATCTCACCGATGAGAACGCACCCGACGTCGTTGCCATCTGCAGTCGACTCGACGGTTTGCCGCTTGCGCTCGAGCTCGCAGCGGCGCGCGTTGCAGTTCTCTCGCCGCAAGCTCTGCTGAGCCGACTCGGGGAGCGCCTGCCGCTCCTGACCGGCGGACCGCGAGATGCAGGTCAGCGCCATCAGACGCTCCGGAACACCCTGGAGTGGAGCCACGATCTCCTCGCTGAGCCCGAGCAAACCCTCTTCTGTCGGCTGGCTGTCTTCGTCGACGGATGTCGGCTGGACGCGGCTGAGAGCGTCTGCCGGCCGACGACAGGCGACGTCGCAGTGCTCGACGCACTT
>DATDDZ010000311.1:0-1923 GCA_036523555.1 Gaiellaceae bacterium | reverse complement strand
CTCGGACCCGCGCCGTCGCCAATCGCCCGGCGGCGAGATCGGCGTCGATCGCGAGCCGGGAGATGAAGGTGATCCCGTGGCCGGCGAGGACTGCGCTGCGCGCCGACTCCTGCAGTCCGAGCTCGAGCCGGACGTCGAGATCTCGAAGCCTGGCGCCGGCCTTGCGCAGCTCGTCCTCGATCACCTGGCGGACGCCTGCGCCCTCCTGCATCACGATCAGCGGCTCTCCGCCCAGCTCCTTCAGCGTGATCGTCTTGCCGGCGAACCTGTGCCCGGCAGGGCACGCGAGCACGACCTCGTCGCTGAAGAACGGATCGAACACGACCCCGCGGTGCTTGCGCCCGGCGCCGACGATGCCGAGCTCCAGCTCGCGGTCGGCGACGCGGTCGACGACGGTCTGCGTGTCGGACACGCTCAGCCGGACACGAAGATCGGGATGCTGCTGCTGAAACTCGCAAAGGAGCACCGGTACGACGGTTCCGCCCGGCCCCGTCGACGCTCCGAGCTCGAGGGTTCCCGAGACGATGCCATCATCGCCCGCGTCGAGATCCTCGAGCAGGCCCTGCTCGGCGGCGAGCACGCGTTGTGCGGACGCATAGAGGCGCAGTCCGGCCTCGGTCGGCTCGACCCGGCGGCCGGAGCGATCCAGCAGACGCCGGCCCAGCCTCTGCTCGAGGGAGCGGATCTGCAGGCTGACCGCCGGCTGGGTCACGCCGAGGCGCTCCGCGGCCTGCGAGAAGCTCTTTCGCTCCACCACGGCGCAGAACGCCGCGAGTTGCCGTGTGTCCATAAGCAAAGCTTATTCAAAGAGCCGACGCCCGCGCGCTCTACCATCAAAGCGGTGCCGACAGCCCCGAGCGACTCGTTCGTCCTCCGCTTCTCCGAGCTGACGGAGGCGAGCCCGCCGCGGTTCCGCGACGTCGCGCTACGGGGGCTCGACGTCCTCTTCTCGGCCTTTTTCCTCCTCGTGTCGCTCCCGATCACGATCGTTATCGCCCTGCTGCTCCTCACGACCAGCGGCAGGCCGGTCCTCTACCGGGGCGAACGCGTCGGTCGCGGCGGGCGCGTGTTCGAGATGCTCAAGTTCCGGACGCTGCGCCCCGACGCCGAGCAGCGACTCGGGCCGCACCTGGGGCCGGAGCTCGTACGGCGAACGACCGAGGAGACGACCGCGCTCGGAAGCCGCCTGCGCGCAACCCAGCTGGACGAGATCCCCCAGCTCTGGAACGTGCTCCGGGGCGACATGAGCCTTGTCGGGCCGAGGCCGATCCGGCCGCGGTTCTTCGAGGAGCTTGCCGGCGAGCTGCCCGCGTACTGGCAGCGGCTCGTCGTCCGGCCCGGCCTGACCGGCTTCGCGCAGATTCGCCGGGGCTACGAGACGTCGATGGCCGAGAAGCTCGCCCACGACCTCGAGTGGATCGCCGACCGCTCTGTTCGGCTCTACCTGCGGACGCTCGCCGTCACGGCCTGGCGCGTGCTGCGCCAGTCGCTCCGCGGCGGCCCCGCCGGCCGCTAGATCTCGAGCCGCGCGTCTTCGAGATCGAGATCGCGGTGGAGCCGGCGCTCGACGTCGGTGCTGATCACACCCTGCCGGCGGAGGTCTACGATCGCCGACCGTTCGGCCTCGAGCAGCTCCCGGCGCAGACGCTGATAGCTTCGCGACCGCTCCTCGATGCGCCCGTCGTCTCCGTCGCCGAGCCTCGACGCGAATCTGTTCCGGCGGAACCCGTAAAAGCCTCGCATGCGCTCCGCGGTGTCGTCGCGCACCCAGTCCTCACCCGTCAGCTCCTCGAGCCGGGCGAGCGCGGCATCCGCTGCAGCGATGCGCGCCTGGGCGTCCTCCTGCTCGTCGAGGCCGTCGGGCTCGACGCGGAAGGCACGTATCACGGAGGGCAGGGTCAGACCCTGGAGCACCAGCGTCCC
>DATDDZ010000310.1:0-4593 GCA_036523555.1 Gaiellaceae bacterium | reverse complement strand
ACGACCTCGGCGTCCGTGTGCGCGACCAACGTGTCGGCGAAGGCCATTCCCGAGGCACCGGCTCCGACAACCAGGTAGTCGGTCTCGACTTCGCGCACGCTTCGAAGGCTACGGCTTCACCCCGCCTGCCTGGCCGCGCCGGAGTGCAAGCGGTTCGCAAGCGAGCGGTGGCAGCCGCGGCATCCGACGGCTACGCGCGCAGGCCGTGCGCACGTTCGAACTCGAGCTGACGAAGCTCGATGCGCCGAATCTTCCCCGTGAGTGTCTTGGGTAGGTCGGCAACGAATTCGACGCGCCGGGGATAGGCGTAGGCCGACAGACGGTCGCGGACGAAAGCCTTGATCTCGTTGCCGAGCTCATCCGAGGGCTCGTAGCCTGACGCCAGCACGACAAACGCCTTCACGACGTGACCGCGCAGCTCGTCGGGAGAGGCGATTGCCGCCGCCTCACGCACCGCCGGGTGCTCGAGGCACGCCGACTCGACCTCAAAAGGACCGATCCGGTACCCCGCCGCGATGATCACGTCGTCCGCGCGGCCTTCGTACCAGATGTATCCGTCCTCGTCTTCGCGCGCTGCGTCCTTCGTATGGAACCACTCACCGCCGAACACGTCGTCGCTGTCGGCCGGGCGGTTCCAGTAACCGAGCGGGAAGTGCGGGTTCGAGCGAGCGCGTAGACAGACCTCGCCGCGCTCGCCGTGCGGCACCGGACGCTCGTCCTCGTCGAGGATCGCGATATCCCAGCCCGGCATCGGTTTCCCCATCGATCCTTCGCGCACGTCCATGAACGGGTAGTTCGCGACCAGCGGATACGACTCCGTCAATCCGTAGTAGTCCAGCACTGTGACTCCGTACTGCTCGCGAAACCAACGGATCGCCTCGGGGTTCAGCGGTTCGCCGGCTGAACAGACGCGGCGGAATCGCTGCGGGTAGCGCGTGCCCGCATCGGCGATTGCCATCATCGCGCGCATAGCCGTCGGTGTCGTGAAGACGTTCGTCACACCGTGGCGGGAGAGGAAGTCGAGCTGCTTCTGCGGATCGAAGCCCGCCTCGCGGCGGTAAACGCATTGCACAGCGCCGAGGCGCCACGGGCCGAGCAACGGCGCGATCCCGGCTGCCCACGCCCATTCGCCCATGCCGTGGAAGCGCTCGCCGTCCTGGACCTCGTGGCAATAGACGAACTCTTCGTGCGCGAGGATGTAGCGATGGGCGTGAAGGATGCCCTTCGCGAGCCCGGTCGTTCCTGAGGTGTAGTAGAGCTGCGCAGGATCGTCGGCGGACGTATCGCAGCTGACGAAGTCCGTCGACGCACGAGCCAGCGTGTGGTCGTCCAGGAGAAGCAACTCCGTGCCGGCGTCGTCGAACCGGCTCGCGTTCGCCATGTCGGTGACAACGAGCTTCGCGCCGGAGTCGGAGAGGCGATGGCGAATCGATTCGTCGCCGTAGAGGACGGACATCGAGAGGAGGATCGCCCCGAGCTTCCAGACGCCGAAGAAGATCGCCGCGGTTTCAGGCGTCGCCGGCAAAATGGTCGCGACGCGGTCGCCCCGTTCGATGCCGTGGTCGCGCAACACGTGCGCCGCCTGGTTCGCGAGATCTTGCAGCTCTCCCCACGTGAGCTCGCGCAAAGAGCCTTCGAAGCTCTCCCACTCCATCGCGAGCTTGTCGCGCGGATGCTTGTCGCAGACGTCGGATGCGATGTTGTAACGCGACGGCACTTCCCACCGGTGAGCCGTGCAGACCCGCTCGTACGAGTTCTGAGTCATCGAAGTCGAGAGGGAGCATCGCACCGTTCACTGAGGCCTACAACGGTGGCGGCGTGAGCGCTGTTGCGCCGTCAGGTCAGCGTGTATTCGGGCCCGCTGCCGCCCTCGGGCGGGGTCAGCCGCCCGCCCTTGGCCGTGATCGCGCCGCACTGGACGCAGTTGGACGGGGTCACCTGCACTCCCCCCTCCGTCGCCTCGTACACCTGCGCGGGGCACATGCGCTCCCAGAGCCGCGCGAGCTCCTGAGGCACGTCGTGCCGCAGGACGATGTGATCGGGCTGGTCGTCGCGCGTCTTGTTTCCCGACGCGAAGACAGACGAGAGCTTGTCGAACGTGAGCTTGCCGTCGGGAGCGGGATAGCTCGCTGCGCGGTCCGTCCTGAAGATCTCCTGCTCGGCGTCGCGCTCGGTCTCGAGGTCCTTCGGAGGAAATCGTCCCTTCGAGGCGGTCATCATCCCGGCCATGGCGCCGCCGACCCAGAAGCCGCGGCCGAACGCCGGACGCATGTTGCGGACTTCCTGCAGCTCCTTCCAGACGAAGCTCTCCCTGAGCGACTCGTCGTAGCGGGCCAGGGCTCCAGGAGTCGACGGGGTCTGACCCCGCCGTAGCGCGCCGATCGCCGCCTCGGCGGCGAGCGACCCCGACTCGATCGCGTAATGGATCCCCTTCAGCGCCGGGACGTTCACGAGGCCGGCGCCGTCGCCGCAGATCAGGAGCCCGGGCGCGTGCAGCTGCCTGGGCAGCGCGAGGAAGCCTCCCTCCGGGATCGTCTTCGCGCCCCAGGCCACGCGCTCACCGCCGTCGAGCAGCTTGCGGACGAGCGGATGTGTCTTCAGCTCCTGCAGCAGGTCGTGCACCGACAGCTCGGCGTCCCGGTAGTCGAGGCCGACGACCATCCCGACGGTGACCATGTCGTCGCCCATCGGATAGATGAACGAGCCGCCGAACTCGCGGAACTTCGCACCGGCGCGGAGCGGCCAGCCCATGGTGTGGATGACGCGGTCGAGCGGCTTCGCCACCTTCCAGACCTCTTTCACTCCGAGGGCCCAGACCTGCGGGCTCTCCCCAGCGAGGCCGAAACGGTCGAGGGCGACGCCGGTGAGATGTCCTTGCGTGCCCTCCGCGAGGACGGTCACGCGCGCCGTGAGGTCCGCGCCCGGCTCGAAGTTCCCGAGCTGCCCGCCGTCTCGCCCCCGGCCCTTGTCGCCCGTGCGCACGCCCTGCACCCGGCCGTCGGCGACCAGGAGCTTCTCGGCGGAGGTCTCCGGCAGGAGCATCGCGCCGCCCTCCTCCGCCTGCTCGGCCAGCCAGCGGCTCAGCTGCGACAGCGAGGCGACATAGTTCCCGTCGTTCTTCATCGTCGGCGGCGTCGGGATGCGCGCGGCGCTCCGCGGGGTGAGGAAGTAGACCGACTCATGCAGCACCGGCCCGTAGAACGGCATCTCGTCGATCCGCTTGCGCCCCCTGAAGAGCCGCCTCAGCGCGCGGGGATTGACCACTGCGCCCGACATCAGGTGCGAGCCCGCCTGCTTGCCCTTGTCGAGGACGGCGATCGGCACCTCGCCGAGCCGCTCGCGCAGCTCGGGCGCCTCCTCGAGCAGCTGGCCGAGGCGGATCGCGCACGCAAGCCCCGCCGGCCCTGCGCCGACGACGAGGACACCGACCTCGATTCGCTCGTCCTTCGGATCGCTGGGCGCCGCGACGTAGTCCCGCGCGTCGAAGGGCGGCGGGAAGTCTGCCGGCCGGGTCACGACCCTTTGCGCTGCTTGACGAGCTCGGTCAGCTTGGGGACGACTTCGTGCACGTCCCCGACGACGCCGAGATCCGAGAACTCGAAGATCGGCGCGTTCGGATCCTTGTTGATCGCCACGATCACGCCGGAGCCCTGCATGCCGACCTTGTGCTGGATCGCCCCCGAGATCCCGCACGCGATGTAGAGCTTCGGCGAGACGGTCTTGCCCGTCTGGCCGACCTGCGTCGAGTACGGGTACCAGCCGGCGTCGACGACCGCGCGCGTCGCGCCGACCGCGCCTCCGAGCGCCTTCGCGAGCTCTTCGACGATGGTGAAGCCCTCGGGTGCGCCGAGACCGCGGCCGCCCGCGACGATCACCTCCGCGTCCTCGATCGAGGGGCCTTCGCTCTCCTCGTGCGCCTGGTCGACCATCCGCGCCGCCGTGGAGAAGTCCTCGAGCTCGACCGCGACGTCCTCGACTTCGGCGGTCCCACCCGTGTCCACGGGGTCGAACGACCCGGAGCGGAAAAGCGCGAGCCGCGGCGCCGACTTCCAGCCGACGTCGACGTAGACCGAGTCCTGGAGCGCCGGACGCTTGCCGACGAGGCCGGCATCGGAGGACACGAGATCGACCAGGTCCCAGTTGAGCCCGGCCTCGAGACGCGCAGCGAGGCCGGCGGCGACGTCCGCCGCGAGGACCGAGTTGGCGAACAGGACGGAGTCGAACCCGCGGTCCCGCACGAGGCCGGCCAGGACGTCGACGCGCGGCTGCGACAGCGGCGCGTCGAGGCGCTCGTCGTCCGCAACGTAGACCTTCGTCGCGCCGAACTTCCCGGCCTGCTCGGCGACAGCCCGGACGCCCGAGCCGATGATCGCGCCCGCAACCTCTCCGTCGCCGAGCGCCGCCGCCTTCGACAGGACGCCGAGCGAAGCCTTCGACACCTCGTCGCCGTGATGCTCGAGAAAGACGAGGACGCTCATACCAGCCGCTTCTCTGCGAGGAACTCGACCACTGCCTGCGCGGCGTTGCCGTCGTCGTCGATCTTCTTCGAATCCGCCCGCGCGGGAGGATCGTTCAGCGCGTAGACCTCGGTCC
>DATDDZ010000309.1:0-4644 GCA_036523555.1 Gaiellaceae bacterium | reverse complement strand
CTCCACGTCTCGAACGTCGGGCCCGGCCGCGTGGGACACATCGAGGACGTGATCAACCGCGGCGACATCCTGGACGTGCTCGTCCAGGAGGTCGACAAGGCTCGAGGCCGCATCGGCCTCAAGCTGATCCAGAAGCACGAGAACGGGAACACCGTCAGCCCCGAGGAGCTGATCGAGCGGGCGAAGGACGCGCCTCCGCGCGAGCGGAGCGATGACCGCCCGCCGCGCGGTGACCGTGACCGGCGCGGCGGCCGAGGCGGCCGCGGGCGCGACCGGGACTAGTCCCGGCTCGCAAAGCAAGTGGGAACGAGGGCGGCTCCGGCCGCCCTCGTCCATCTCGGGAGAAACCGCCTACGATCTCGGCCGTGATCGAGGTGAGTCACATCACGTTCGCTGCGGAGGACCCGGACCGGCTCGCCGGGTTCTGGGCCCAGATGCTCGACGGTTACGAGCCCGAGCCGAGCGTCGAAGGGGTCCACGTCCGCGGCGAGGGGCCTGAGCTCCTCTTCCGCCGTATGGAGAAGTCACCGACGATCGAGTTGCCGATCCATCTCGACGTGAACGTGCCCGACCGCGAATCGGAGCTGCAGCGCCTGCTGGGGCTCGGGGCACGGCTCGTCGAGACGAAGTCGCACAGCATCGGCGAGCTCTCGGAAACCTGGACCGTGATGCGTGACCCGGAGGGGAACGGCTTCTGCATCCAGACCCCTCCGAACGCGCGCCCGGACCGCTACATCGGCAACGTCACCTTCTCCTGCGCCGAGCCCGTCGCGCTCGGGCGCTTCTGGGCAGCTGCACTGGGGTGGCCCGACGAGGGCGTCGACGAGGCATTTCTGCAGCAGCTCCGCGACGGGGGCATCGATGAGCGCGAGCTGACCGGCTTCTACGCCACGCGCAACCCGGACGGCGGCCGCCCGCGGTTCCTCTTCCAGCGCCGCGAGCGGTCGCGGCCCGAGTCGTACCCGATTCACCTCGACTTCCGTTCAGACGACCGCGACGCGGAGTTCGAGCGCCTGACGGCGCTCGGTGCAACGATCGACGATGCCGAGTCAGAAACCGGGCGAGCCTGGACGGTCATGCGCGATCTGGAAGGGAATCCATTCTGCGTCTAGTAGCCCGGCCATCGGGATAATGGCCCGGTGCAGAAGTACGTCCTCTCGGAGCTCGACTCGGGCGAGCGCGTCATCTCCGAGCAAGTGCCGAGCGTTCGCTCGGTGGCGCTCGGATTCTGGATCGGTGCCGGCTCGAGAGACGAGACGGATGCGAAGGCTGGTGTCTCCCACTTCATCGAGCACCTCCTTTTCAAGGGCTCGCGCTCGTATACCGCGCAGCAGATCGCAGAGATCTTCGACGGGCTCGGAGGCGAGCTGAACGCCGCGACCTCGCGCGAGCACACGGTGGTGTACGCGCGCGTCCCGGACGCTCACGTTCAGACGGCCCTGGACGTGATGACCGACATGGTCTTCGCGCCGTCGTTCAGCGACCTCGACTCCGAGCGCGAAGTCGTGCTCGAGGAGATCGCGATGTACGAGGACACGCCGCAGGACCTCGTGCACGACCTCTTCTCCGAGGCGGTCTTCGAGCGGCACGCGCTCGGCCGTCCGGTGATCGGGAC
This sequence comes from Gaiellaceae bacterium, assembly GCA_036523555.1. GTDB lineage: Bacteria > Actinomycetota > Thermoleophilia > Gaiellales > Gaiellaceae > 3-1-20CM-4-69-9. Next base: position 3,029 of record DATDDZ010000309.1, on the reverse strand, counting down.
AGCGGACGTGATCTCCTCCGTGTCGCGCCGCGTGCTCTCGACGTATCACCGCCAGATGTATGCGGGCGGCAACGTGGTCATTGCGGCGGCCGGCAACGTCGAGCACAACAAGCTCATGCGGATGTTGCAGAAGGCGCAGAGCCAGCAGCGGCCCCCGGCCGGAGGCCCGCGCGTCAGGCGACCGCTGGTCAAGGCCCCAGCGCCCGGGCTCCGGTTCGTGAGGAAGGACACCGAGCAGTACCACGTCTGCATCGGCGCGCCCGGGATCGCGCGCTCCGATCGACGCCGGTTCGCGGCGTCGATCCTGGATTCGATCCTCGGCGGCTCGGCCTCGTCCAGGCTCTTCCAGGAGATCCGCGAGAAGCGTGGGCTCGCGTACTCGGTCTACTCGTTCGCGTCGCAGTACACGGACACGGGCCTGGTCGGCATCTACGTCGGGACGCGGGAGGAGAACCTTGCAACCTGTCTCGAGATCGCCGGCTCGGAGCTCGCCGACATCGCCGCGGGCAAGCTCCGCAAGGACGAGATCTCGCGCGCGAAGGAGAACCTCAAGGGCCGAATCATGCTCTCGATGGAGTCGACCTCGAACCGGATGAGCAGGCTCGGGAAATCGCTCATCACCGACACTGAGCTGCTCTCGTTCGAACGGATCATCGCCGAGATCGAGGCGGTCGAGCCGGACGAGGTGGCCGAGCTCGCCGGGCTGCTCTTCGCGGTCGAGAAGCTCTCGGTCTCCGGGATCGGCCCGAAGAAAGCTGTGTTCCGGGCGGCCGCCGGCCGCATCAACCCCGCCGCAACTGCGCGGGCAGCGTGAACATCGCGCTGAACGGGCGCGGCGGCAAGGTCGGACGCGTCCTCGCTCCGGCTCTCGAGGCGGAGGGCCACCGGCTCGTCGACCTCGAGGCGGCCGAGGTCATGGTCGACTTCACCGTGCCCGAGGCGGTCGAGGCGAATGTCGCCGCCGCCGTGGAGCGCGGAGTGCCGTGCGTGATCGGGACGACGGGGTTCGACCAGGACCGGGTCGACCGGCTCGCGCGTTCTGCCGGTGTCGCCTGCTTCCATGCGCCCAACTTCGCCATCGGAGCGGTGTTGATGATGCGCTTTGCGAAGGAGGCGGCCGGGCACATGCCTCGCGCGGAGATCGTGGAGCTCCACAACGAGGCGAAGAAGGACGCGCCGTCCGGGACGGCGAAGGCGACGGCCGCGCTCATCGGCGGCGAGCCGGCGATCCACTCCGTGCGGCTCCCGGGGCTCGTGGCGCACCAGGAGGTCCTCTTCGGCGGCAAGGGCCAGCTCCTGACCCTCAGGCACGACACGTTTTCCCGCGAGGCCTTCGTCCCGGGCGTGCTGCTGGCGCTCGAGAAGATCGGCGGGCTCCCTCAGGGCCTCATCGTCGGCCTGGAGGCCCTGCTCTGACGATCTCGCGGGTGACTCTCGACGATCTCCGGGACCTCTTGCCGCTCGTGCGCGCGTACTGCGACTTCTACGAGGTCGCTCCGGCTGACGACGTGCTGGTCGCGCTCTCGCGCGCGCTGATCGGCGATCCCGGCCGGGAGGGCGTCCAGTTGATCGCGCGCAGCGACGACGGAGACGCCGTCGGCTTCGCAACCGTGTTCTGGAGCTGGAACACGCTGATCGCTGCTCGCATCGGGGTCATGAACGACCTCTACGTGACGCCGGCCGCGCGCGGGACAGGTGTCGCGGAGGCTCTGATCGGCGCGTGCGCGGACGAGTGCCGGGCGCACGGAGCGGCGGAGCTGACGTGGCAGACGGCAAAGGACAACGGGCGTGCGCAGCGCGTCTACGAGCGGGTTGGCGCCACGCGCGCAGAGTGGCTCGACTACTCGTTGAGCGTCGTCCCGTAGCGCCGGCCGGTCCGCTCCAGTCCGACTGCTTCGTAGAACTCGTGCGCGTCGTCACGCCGCTCGGAGGTGGTGACGTAGAAGAGCGCGCAGCCGCGTGAGCGCGCCTCGTGCTGCATCGCGTCGACGAGCGCGCGGCCGACCCCCCGGCCGCGAGACGACTCGTCGACGACGAGGGCTCCCAGCTTCGCCGCGGGCCGGTCGTGCTCGATCGCCGGCGAGACCTGCAGGTGCGCCAGCCCTGCCACCTTCCCGTCGAGCTCGGCGACGGCGACCGTGTCCCCGAGCAGGACGAGCCGCTCCAGGCGAGGTGAGATCGCGCCGCTGTCGACGGGGTAGCCGAGCTGGCCGAGGAGGTCGGCGATCGACTCGCTGTCGTCGGGCCGGGCGGCGCGAACCGTCAAACTCACCCGGGTAGACTAGAGCGCGTGCTGGGCGAGGTCCTGACCGCGATCGTCACGCCCTTCTCGAACGACGGTGCAGTGGACTACGAGCGCTTCGGCGAGCTCGCTCTTCATCTGGTCGAGAACGGCTCGGACGGCATCGTCGTCGCCGGCACGACGGGGGAGAGCCCAACGCTCACCGACGACGAGCGTCTCGAGCTGTTCCGCGTCGCGGTCGACAGGCTCGGCGGCCGCGCGACCGTCGTGGCAGGCACGGGCACGTACTCGACCGCGCACTCCGTCCACCTCACCCGCGAGGCGCACGAGATCGGCGTCGACGGCTTTCTCGTCGTGACGCCCTACTACAACAAGCCGCCGCAGCGCGGGATCGTGGCGCACTTCGCGGCGATCGCGGAGGTCAGCGACAAGCCGATCATCGTCTACAACATCCCGGGCCGCGTCGTGATCAACATCGAGCCCGAGACGATCGTCGAGCTCTCGCGCATCCCGGGCGTCGGGGCGGTCAAGCAGGCGAACGACGACCTCGCGCAGGCAAAGCGCATCGTCGCCGAGACCGACCTCGACCTCTATGCGGGCGACGACAACCTGATCTACCCGTTCCTCGAGCTCGGCGGCGTCGGCGGGGTCTGCGTCCACACACACGTCGTCGGGCCGCAGGTGAAGGAGATGGTGCGCGCCTACCACGACGGAGACACCGCGAGGGCGAAGCAGCTCGATGCGGAGCTTGCCCCGGCGTACGAGCTGCTCGGTGTGCAGACGAATC
>DATDDZ010000308.1:0-2154 GCA_036523555.1 Gaiellaceae bacterium | reverse complement strand
CGAGGACGTAGATCACGCCGTCGACGATCGCCAGCTGCACGTTGATCAGGCCGACGACGCCGAGCTCGCGGGCGATCGTCCGAACGATCTGCCGGATCTCCTCGTCGTCCCCGTGCGTGAGCGACGGCGCAGGCAGGACGCAGGCCGAGTCGCCCGAGTGGATGCCCGCTTCCTCGACGTGCTGCATCACGGCACCGACATAGGTCTCGACCCCGTCGGAGACGGCATCGACATCGATCTCGATCGCACTCTCGAGGAAGCGGTCGATCAAGAGCGGACGGTCGATCACGCCGAGGTCGGCGGGCGAGTAGCCGACACGCATGGCCCTGCCCCCGAGGACGTACGAGGGCCGGACGAGCACCGGGTAGCCGATCCGCGCGGCAACCGACCGCGCCTCGGCTTCGTCCCGTGCGATCCCCCACTCCGGGCAGCGAATGCCGAGCCGGGCGAGGAGCGCGCCGAAGCGCTCGCGGTCCTCGGCCACATCCACGACGTCGAAGGCGGTTCCGATGATGGGGACGCCCGCCGCCTCGAGGCCGCGCGCGAGCTTCAGCGGCGTCTGCCCGCCGAACTGGATGGCGACGCCTTCCGGCCGTTCCCGCTCGCAGACCGCGAGCACCTCTTCGAGGCAGAGGGGCTCGAAGTAAAGGCGGTCGGAGGTGTCGTAGTCCGTCGACACCGTCTCGGGATTGCAGTTCACCATGACCGCCTCGTAACCGAGCGCGCGAAAACTTTGAGCAGCGTGCACGCAGCAGTAGTCGAACTCGATCCCCTGACCGATCCTGTTCGGCCCCGACCCGAGGATGACGACGCGCGGCCGGTCGCCGGGGGGCGGCGCCTCGTCGGCTTCGCCCCACGTCGAGTAGTAGTAGCTCGAAGCGGCCTCTACCTCGCCGGCGCACGAGTCGACGCGGCGGTAGACGGGCCGAACGCCCCAGCTTCGGCGCCTCTCCCGTACCTCGTCTTCGGTCGAGCCCGACTGAACGGCGATGTCGGCGTCGGACCAGCCCGCCCGCTTGAGCGCCAGGAAGTCGTCCGCGACGAGGTCGCCTAGCCGTGCCGGCTCAGGCGTGGCGTCGAGCTCCGCGCGGAACCAGGGATGCGCGTCGTCAGAGAGCCGCCACGGCTCTGCGCCGTCGAGCTCGCGTGATCTCTGCGCCTTCCGAAACGCCTCGACAAACGTCCGGCCGATTCCCATTGCCTCGCCGACCGACTTCATCTGCGTCCCGAGCGTCGTGTCGGCGCCAGGGAACTTCTCGAACGCGAAGCGCGGGAATTTGACGACGACGTAGTCGAGCGTGGGCTCGAAGCTTGCAGGCGTCGTCCCCGTGAGGTCGTTCGGGATCTCGTCCAGCGTGTAGCCGACGGCGAGCTTGGCCGCGACCTTCGCGATCGGGTATCCGGTGGCCTTCGACGCGAGCGCAGAGGAGCGCGAGACGCGAGGGTTCAGCTCGATGACGCGCAGCTCACCCGTGTCGCGCTCACGCGCGAACTGGATGTTGGAGCCGCCGCATTCCACGCCGATCGCGCGGATGACGGCTGCGGCAGCGTCTCGAAGCTCCTGATACGCGAAGTCCGAGAGCGTCATCTGCGGCGCCACGGTGACCGAGTCGCCGGTGTGCACGCCCATCGGGTCGATGTTCTCGATCGAGCACACGATGACGACGTTGTCGTTGCGGTCGCGGACGACCTCGAGCTCGAACTCGTCCCAGCCCCGGACGGACTCCTCCACGAGCACCTGGCTGATCGGGCTCTCCGCGAGACCCCGTTCGACCTGGCTGCGGAGCTGGGCGACGGTCTCGACGAAGCCCCCGCCGTGCCCTCCGAGCGTGAACGCCGGCCTGACGACCGCCGGGGCGGAGAGCCCACCCAGCTGGTCGACGTCGGTAACGATCCTCGAGCTCGGCACCTTGAGGCCGACGCTCCGAACGGCCTCGCGGAAGAGCTCGCGATCCTCGGCGCGGCGGATCACGTCGACCGGCGCGCCGATGAGCTCGATGCCGAGCTCGTCGAGGATGCCCTCCTCCGAGAGGCGGATCGCCAGGTTGAGCGCCGTCTGCCCGCCCAGGGTCGGGAGGAGCGCATCGGGCCGCTCGCGCTCGAGCACTGCGGCGACGCCTTCGACGTCGAGCGGCTCGAGGTAGGTGCGGTCGG
>DATDDZ010000307.1:0-6234 GCA_036523555.1 Gaiellaceae bacterium | reverse complement strand
GGAACGCGTCGCCGTACCCCTCGCCGTGACCGGCCGGATAGCGCGCGAGCTCGGCGGCGCGGCCGGCGTTCGAGAGCGGGTCTTTCACCACGACCTGCGTGGGGGCTTCCGCGTGCCTGTGTAGAAGGACATCCGGGGCTTCCTGATCCCAGGTGAACCCGCCGAGGCTCCCCTCGAGCTCGAACAGGAGCTGGTTCTTGCGGCCGGCCAGAGCCGCGCTGAACGTCGCGCTCCCGACCGCTCCACCTTCGAAGCGCAGCAACACCGCCGCGTGGTCCTCGAGCGCACGGCCGGGCACGAAGGTGCGGAAATCCGCCAGCACCTCGGTGACCCGCGCGCCGCTGACGTGCTCGGCGAGATCGAGCCAGTGGGCGCCGAGATCTGCCGTGACATAGGTCGGCCCGGAGCTCTCGGGCACAAGTCGCCAGCCCTCAGTGACGAGCAGCGCGTCGTCGCAGACGTAGCGGCCGTGGACGACCCGTGGCTCGCCGAGCTCGCCCTCGGCCACCCGCGCGCGCATGTGCTCGACGAGCGGGTAGCCGCGGACGTGATACGCGACGGCTCCGACACGGCCACTCCGCTCGAGGGCGGCGAGCATGCGCTCGCCTTCCTCGACGCTCGTCGCCAGCGGCTTCTCACAGACCACGTGCGCGCCGTGGTCGAGCGCGAGCAGGGCCTGCTCGGCGTGCAACGCGTTCGGCGTGCAGACGTGCACCACGTCGATCTCCGTGTCGTGCAGGAGCTCCTCCAGCCAGTCGTGCGCCGCAACGGCTCCGCCGATCTAGCCGGCAAGCCGGTCCGCGCCGGCCCTGGTTCGCCCGCAGACGGCGACGACCCTGCCGCCCAGATCACGCACCGCATTTGCATGAACCCGGGCCACGAACCCGGAGCCCACGATCGCGGTGCGGAGCTCGCTCATCCGCCTCCGATTTTGGCCTTCAGGAACATCTGCGTCAGGACGTCGATGTCGAGTCGCGCCTGCTCCGGCGGCGTCCGGCACTCGCTGCCGTTGACGACGCAGTCGTGGAAGTGGCGGAGCTCTCGCGCGAAGCTCTCCTCGTAGGACTGGAAGGACTCCGTCGCGTTCCCTCCGTCCTGCGCGCGCGAGACGTCATAGCGCGTCGGGAACTGCTTGAGCCACGGCGAAGGGAACGTCAGCGAGTGCACCTCCTCCGCGAAGAAGAACCGCACCGACTCGTGGTACTCGTACGTCTCGAGGAGCTGGATCCAGGCGCTGTCCCAGCGTGATCCGTTCGCCAGCCGCACGGCACCGCTGACCGCGCGGCCCTCGTTCCACCAGTCGCCGTCGACGACGGTCGCCGGCAAGGGCTCGCCCAGCCGCTCGAGCAGGCCGTGCACGAGGTTGACGTCGTGGACGAGGCTGCCGAGGAACGAGCCCTCGAGCGCGGTGAGGACGTCGGGTGAGTCCGCGCCGACCGCCTGTCGGACTTGCGCTCGCAGCTGCTCGCGCCCCGATTCGAGGACGTCCGCCGGAATGTCGGTGCTGCGGACGATGTCGTCCGGGCCGAAATAGGGGGCGAACTCCGGGTCGTTGACGACGACCGTGACATAGCGGAGTTCGGCCGCCGAATCCGGTAGCCGCTCGAGCATCCGCTCCCACGCCGGATCGAAGCGCTTCATGTACCCGACCTGGACGACCTTCCCCGTCCGCTTGCGCGTCTCGACGATCCGGTCCGCATCGGAGAGCGTGATGCACATCGGCTTCTCGACGAACACGTGGAGGCCGTGCTCGAGTGCCGCGAGCGTCACCTCGGCGTGCGTCTGGGCGGGCGAGGAGATGACCACTGCGTCGAGTTTCGTCCCGTCGAGCAGCTGCTCGTGGTCGGCGTAGGTCGCTTCCAGTCCGTACCGACGTTGAAGCGCGTCGCGAACGGTCGCGCTCGGGTCGACCACCGCCACGAGCTCGAAGCGCCCGCTGAGATGTGCGAGATAGTGGAGGTGCATCGCCTGCGCCACGAGCCCGGCGCCGACGACGCCGACGCGCAGCCTCACGCGAGAACCTGCTTGGCCACCTTTTCGAAGGCGAAGGCGATCTCTTCGAGATCCTGCTCGTCGCAGAGCGGGGAGACGTCGACGTGGATCGAGCGCTCGAGCAGCTCGAGGGTCCTCGGGCACTCGGGGGCATCACCGCCCGCAGCCTCGATCGCCGCGAGGACGGGAGCCCAGTACGGGTACACGTGGAGATCGGGAACAGTCGGCGAGTAGATCTGCATCGCCAGCACACCCTCGGCGTTCAGGGCGGCGACGGCGTCCCGCGCGCGCGCGGCGTCGGCGGCGAACGCGACGAGGGCGATGCCCGCATCCCCGTCCTCGTCGTTGGGACGCCTGAGCTCGAGCCCAGGCAGCGCGCCGACGCGCTCCGACAGCAGAGCGTGGCTCGCGCGCATCCGTTCGAGGAGGCCGTCGAGCCGGCCCAGCTGGACGCGGGCCATCGCGCCGGTCAGCTCCGAGGCGCGGAAGTTCCAGCCGGGGAACTTCGGCAGCCCGGTTCCACGCCGGACGGAGTTGGCGCAGTCGTGGACGTCGAGCGCGAGGTCGAGCAGGTCGCCGCGGTCCGTGATCATCACCCCGCCTTCGCCCGTCGTGATGATCTTGTTGAACTGGAGGCTGAACGCGCCGGCATCGCCGAACGTGCCGAGCCGCCGGCCGCGGTACGAAGCTCCCGCCGCCTGGCAGACGTCCTCGACGAGCGCGAGCCCGTGCCGCTCCGCGATCGCCATGAGCTGGTCGAGCGCCGCGGGCGCGCCGCGCATGTGCACGGGGAGGATCGCCTTCGTCCGCGGAGTGATCCTCCGCTCGACGTCCGCCGGATCCATCGTCAGCGACTCGTCGACCTCGGCGAGAACGGGGATCGCGCGTGACGCGAGCACAGCGTTCGGGGTCGCGTTCCACGTGTAGGCGGGCACGATCACCTCGTCGCCCTCGCCCACACCGGCCCCGATCAGGCCGCAGATGAGCGCCGAGGAGCCGGCGTTGAGGCAGAGCGCGTGCTTCGCGCCCATGAGCTCCGCGAACTCGTGCTCGAAGGCCTCGACCTCGCCCGGCCCGTCGCCCACCCCGTAATAGCGGAAGAGGTTCTTGCTCTCGATCACGCGGGCGAGCGCGGCGAGCTCTTCCTCCCCCACCTCCATCCCACCCGGGAACATCGGCGCTTCGGGCCTCGTGCGGGCGGGCGTGCCACCGTCCCTGGCGAGGGTGAGGTCGCTCGCGGTCCTGGTGGGCGTCGTCATCCGGCCGCCCATTCTGGACATGAAATCGTTTGCAATCAAGGCAGGAAGCCGATCCCGCCTCTCAGCCGCGCGCCTCCTCGTAGTCCTTTCTCGCCTGCCGGACGGCCGGGACTTCCGACACCTCGGCCACCGGCACGTCCCACCAGCTCTCGTAGCTCGGAACGCCCTCGTACCGGTCGACCTCGACCGCGAGCACGATCGTCGACTCCGCCTCACGCGCCTCGGCCAGCCCGGACCGCAGCTCCTCGATCGTGCCGCAGCGGATGACGCGCGCCCCCAGCGACTCGGCGTTGCCCGCCAGGTCGACCGGGAGGAGGGGCGCCTGCGGGTCGTCGCTGTCGACGCCGAGGGAGCCGTTGCGCCGGTAGCGGTACTGCGTCCCGAACCCGTCCGTCCCGAGCGAGCGGGAGAGCGAGCCGATCGAGTTGAAGCCGTGGCTGTCGACGAGGACGATCGTCAGCTTCACGCCCTCCTGGACCGACGTGACGATCTCGCTGGACATCATCAGGTAGGAGCCGTCGCCGACCAGCACGTAGACCTCGCGCTCGGGTGCCGCCAGCTTCACGCCGAGCCCGCCGGCTATCTCGTAGCCCATGCATGAGTAGCCGTACTCGACGTGGTAGCCCTTCGGGTCCCTCGTGCGCCAGAGCTTGTGCAGGTCTCCGGGCATCGCGCCCGCCGCGCACACCACCACGTCCGCGGGCTCGGCGCTGTCGTTGACCGCGCCGATGACCGCGCTCTGAGCCGGCAGCGGCTCGTGCTCGAGCCCGTACAGCCGCGTGACCTCGGCGTCCCACTCGCGGTTCAGCCGGGCCGCCTGCTCGCGATACGACGGATCGACCTCGTGGCCGGCGACGGCATCGGCCAGGAGCTCGAGTGTCGCGCGCGCGTCGCCGACGAGGGAGAGGCCGTTCAGCTTCGCCGCGTCGAAGTCCGCGACGTTGACGTTCACGAACTGCACGCCCGCGCTCTTGAAGGCCGTCCTCGACGCCGTCGTGAAGTCGGTCCAGCGCGTCCCGATCCCGAGCACGAGGTCGGCCTCGGCGGCGACCCGGTTCGCGGCAAACGTGCCCGTGGCTCCGATCGCGCCGAGCGCCGCCGGGTGGTCGTAGGGGAGCGAGCCCTTCCCCGCCTGCGTCTCACCGACCGGAATTCCCGTCTGCTCGACGAAGTTCCGAAGCGCTTCGGTCGCCTCCGAGTAGATGACGCCGCCGCCGGCAACGATCAGCGGACGCTTTGCCGCGCGGATCCGCTCTGCGGCGGCGGCGAGCGCGGCATCGTCGGGCGCGGGTCGCGGAACGTGCCAGGTGCGATGTTCGAGGAAGTCGTCCGGATAGTCATGGGCCTCGGTCTGGACGTCCTGAGGGAAGGCGAGCGTCACGGCTCCGGTCTCGGCCTGGTTGACGAGGACGCGCATCGCGCCGAGCGCGGCCGGCATCACCTGCTCCGGGCGCATGATCCGGTCGAAGTAACGCGAGACCGGCGCGAGCGCATCGTTGACGGAGACGTCGCCGCGCCCGGGAACCTCGAGCTGTTGCAAGACGGGATCCGGCCGGTGCGTCGCGAAGACGTCACCGGGCAGCAGGAGAACGGGCAGCCGGTTCACGGTTGCGAGCGCGGCGCCGGTGACGAGGTTCGTCGCTCCGGGACCGATCGAGGTCGTGCACACAAGCGTGGCGAGCCTGTTCTTCATCCGCGCGAACCCAACCGCCGTATGCACCATCGCCTGCTCGTTCCGGGCCTGGTAGTAGGTCAGGAGATCGGGGTGCTGGTAGAGCGCCTGGCCGATTCCGGCGACGTTCCCGTGGCCGAAGATCCCGAAGCAGCCCTCGAAGAAGCGGTGCTCGACACCGTCGCGCTCGACGTGCTGCGCGGCGAGGAAGCGAACGAGGGCCTGGGCAGCAGTGATTCGCGGCATCGCCCGGAACTCTCTCAGACAGGAGGCGGTTACCGTTACCGCCATGCGCCCCACGACCGCAACGGCTCTCCACGTCGAAGAGCACGGCGAGGGCGACGCGCTGCTCCTGATCCAAGGGCTTGGCCAGGCGAGCTGGGTCTGGCGCGCCCAGGTGCCCGTCTTCGCGGAGCACTGGCGAACGATCACATTCGACCTTCGCGGCACCGGACGCTCCCCCGCGTCGGACGAGCCGTATGGGATCGCCGATCTCGCAGCTGACGCGGCCGACATCCTGGCGAGGCGACAGGCACACGTCGTCGGCTTCTCGATGGGCGGCTACATCGCGCTCACGCTCGCTCTCGCGCGGCCCGAGCTCGTTCGCTCGCTCGTCCTCGTCGGCACCGGCGCGGGCGGTCCGGACAGAACGCCGCGGCCCGAGCACGTGCGCCGCATGTTCGCCGACGCACTCGGCCTGCCACTCGAGGAGTACGGACGCGTGACGACGCCGTACACCTTCGCGCCAGGCTGGACGGAGCAAAACCAGGAGCGTTACGAGGAGATCCTCGCCGCCCGGATGGAGCACCCGACCGAATACCCGACGCTCGAAGCCCATGCGGAGGCGTGTTACGGCTACTACGTCAACGGAGCGGGTGTCGAGGGCATCGACGTCCCCGCTCTCGTCGTTCACGGCGTCGAGGACCTCATCATCCCGGTCGAGAACGGCCGGATGCTCGCTGCGCGCCTGCCCGGCGCGAAGCTCGTCGAGCTGCCCGGGCGCGGCCACAACCTCATGCTCGAGGACCCCGACGCCCTCAACCGCCTCGTGCTCGACTTCCTCACGTGAGCGCCTACCGCACGCCCGACGAGAGCTTCGACTCTCTGCCCGGGTATCCGTTCGGGCCGCACTACGTCGAGCAGGACGGACTGCGGATGCACTTCGTCGACGAGGGCAAGGGCGACCCCGTGTTGCTCCTCCACGGCGAGCCGACGTGGTCGTACCTCTACCGCAAGGTGATCCCGCCGGTCGCCGAGGTCGCCCGCGCGATCGCGCCCGACTATTTCGGCTTCGGGCGCTCCGACAAGCCG
>DATDDZ010000306.1:0-2711 GCA_036523555.1 Gaiellaceae bacterium | reverse complement strand
ATGTTCCAGCCGCCCTCGACGACCCACTGGTACGACGGGATGTAGTTCCGCACCAGCGCGAGGATCATCATCACGACGTGCTCCGAGACGCTGATGCTGTTGGAGTACGTCACCTCGGCGACCGTGATGCCGCGATCGATCGCGGCGGCGAGGTCGACGTGGTCGGACCCGATGCCTGCCGTGATCGCGAGCTTCAACGCGTCCGCCTTCGCGATCCGCTCGGCAGTCAGGTACGCCGGCCAGAACGGCTGCGAGATGACGACCTCGGCATCCGGAAGCTCGCGGTCGAAGGCGGAGTCGGTCCCGTCCTTGTCCGACGTGACCACCAACGAGTGCCCGCTGTCCTCGAGAAAGCGCCTGAGCCCGAGCTCCCCCGAGACGCTACCGAGCAGCGCACCGGGCACGAAGTCGACCTGCGAAGGAGTCGGAGTGGTCTGGCCTCCGTGGTAGCTCTCGATTTTCGGGATGTCGTCGCGCGCGTACGACGCCGGATACCCGTCGACGGGATCGTCGTAGAGGACGCAGAGGACCTTCGCCACTCTGTGCGTCAGCTTACTCGGCCGCGGCGCGCGACGAGCACGTCTTCGAAGTACTCGCCCGCTCGCCGCCCGGTGCGGCGGTTCACGTGGCGGCGCAGCCGTTCTTCCAGGCGGAGACCCGCCCGGCCGAGGATCTCCGGATAGAGGTCGCGGCGGTCGTTGACGACGATCAGGACCGGAGCGCCGGGCCGGAGGGACCGGGCCGCGTTGCCGAGAGCCGTGACGATCCCGTCGGAGTACGCGTCGATCGCCGTCCGCGACGTGCCCGCGGCGGCGGCGCCGACCTCGAGCTCCCGCCGGTCGTCGAGCCCGAGCAGCTCGTACGCGTAGCGGTGCTGCTCGTGGTAGTCGATCAGCCCCGGGTACGGTGGAGAGGTCAGGATCCCGTCGAAGCGTCGGGTCAGCGGCTCTTCGCGCACGTCGCCGTGGATCACCGTTGCCACGCGTCCGCGTGCACGAACCTGGGAGAACGCTTTGAGCCGCGCGAGCGTGTCGAGGGTGTAGCGGCGAAGAAACTGCGAGGCGGTTTCGACCGGCTGGCACTCCCGGCGGTGCTTGTGGCACCAGTACGGCTCGACCTGGGGCGCTCGCGGGAAGTCCAGGTCGAAATGCGTCGTCCGCCTGGCCGAGCGCGCCGCCCGGGCGAGGATCACGCGGAGCACGTCGGCATGCTCGTAGTCGTCGACGAGCGAGCGGAACGAGAGGAGCTCCTGCGCGGCCGCGGAGGCGTACCAGGCACTGACGAAGTCGGAGGGCTTCTGCCGTGACCGCTCACCGATCCGCGCATGCGCCGCACGGAGCTCTTGCTCGAGGACGAACGGGTTGTAGGTGCGGGTCTTGACGTCCATGAGGAGGCAGTTGAAGGCGGCCACATCCACGCCGGTCGCGTCGAGCCCGCTCTCGAGCGCCTGGACGAGCGTCGTCCCCGAGCCGGCGAACGGGTCGAGGACGTGCGCGCCCGGGCGGAAGTACCGCGACAGCAGGATCTCGACGAGTTGCGGGATGAATTTGCCGAGGTAGGGATGCAGCCGGTGAACGTGCTTCGTGCGCTCCCGCTCGGGAAGCTCTCGCTCGGACCAGGAGAGCGCGAGGTCGATATCGGCGTAGAGGGCCTCTTGGGTCGGTGCCACCATCGCCTGTTCGACGCGAAGATCAGAATGCCTCGGCCAGCCGCTCCAGGCGACCCTCCCTGATCGCGATCACGTCGAAGGACACCGTCAGTCCCGTCGCCTCCGGATGGCGCGCGAGCCAGCCGTCCGCGGCACGCCGGAGCCGGCGCTGCTTCTCGTCGTCGACCATTTCCAAGGGATCGCCGAAGCGCCGGCCGCCTTTCTCCTTCACCTCGCAGAAGATCAGGCGTTGGCCGCGCCGAACGACGAGGTCGAGCTCGTAACCGTCGACCCATGCATTCGTGGCGAGGATGCGGTACCCACGGAGCCGATACCACCACGCTGCGCGCCGCTCGGCGCGTCGTCCGGCACTGCTGGTGTCCATCCAGTCAAGCTAGGCGAAGCAGGCGCAACGGATTGCCGCGACTCTGTGTCAACTCGGCTTTGCCAGCGCTGCGTGGATCTCGCGAGTGAGCGTGGCGACCTGTTCGGTCAGCTCCTTGTCCTGCTGGGTCAGGTTGGTGTTCGTCTCGAGCAGTGCCTGAAGCTTGTCGGTCTCGGCTTTGATGGCCGCGACCCGTCGCTCCGCCGCGTCCTCGACCTTCTCACGATGCTTCTCCGTCAGGTCAACGTTGACCTTGTCGCGTGCGGCTTGCCGTGTTTCCGCAAGCAGGATCAGGGGCGCCGCATACGCCGCCTGCGTCGAGAAGGCGAGATTCAACAAGATGAACGGATAGGGATCCCACCTGGCGCCGATCGCGACTGCGTTCAGGGCGATCCAGGCGACAACGAGGATGCTCTGCCCGATTATGTACTGGGGCGTGCCGAAGAAGCGGGCCGCTTTCTCCGCGGCGCGTCCGAAGGCGTCCTGGCCGAAGGCGCCGTGCGGTGTCGCCACGACGCCGAGCGTACGCGGTCAGGCGGACAGCCCCGCCAACTCTTCCCGAGGCACGTAACAGAGAGCCTGGAACGAGCGGCGGTGGATCTGCGACGGGCCGCGCTCCCGCACCATCTCGGAATGTTGCGGCGTGATGTAACCGACGTGCGACGAGAAGCCGTAGTG
>DATDDZ010000305.1:0-10020 GCA_036523555.1 Gaiellaceae bacterium | reverse complement strand
GCTTTCGCCGGCGGCCCGGCCGTCAATCGCATCTCGGAGCTCGTCGCCGACCTGATCTCCGCTACCGGGCTCATCTCGGCCGACCGGCTCGCGCTCGCGCGAAGCGCCGCGGGCGCCGGCTCGCTCGCCCGCGCTCTTGCCGACAAGCAGCCCGCGCCTGCCGGGAGTCTCATGGCGCCTGATCCGGTCGTCGTCACCGACGGGGAAGCAGAGGTCGCCGCCGCACCGGCTGCCGACCGTCTCGTCGACTCGCTCGTCCTCCAGGCAGTCGATGACGGGGCCACGGACATTCATTTCGAGCCGCAGGAGGACGAGCTGCTCGTCCGCGTCCGAATCGACGGAGTGCTACAGGAGGCGCAGCGCGTGCCGAAGCGGGCGGGGAAAGAGGTCGTCAGGCGCCTCAAGGAGCTCGCGGGCCTCGATCTCGAGGACGAGCGAACGCCGCAGCAGGGGCGCATCGCGCCCGGCGCGGTTGCCGGGCGCAGATTGGACATCCGCATCGCGACGCTGCCGACCGTCGAGGGCGAGTCGGCCGTCCTGCGGCTCCTCGACCGGTCGCGCAGGCCGCCCCGACTCGAGGAGCTCGGCCTGTCGGAGGAGATGACGACGCGCCTCGAAGCACTCGTCTCGGTCCCGAGCACCGCGTTGATCGTCACCGGGCCAGCCGGATCTGGCACTTCGACCACGCTCTACGCGCTCCTCGCCGAGATCAACCGGCCCGAGATCAACGTCGTCAGCGTCGAGGACGCGGTCGAGCATCAACTCCCGGGCATCAAGCAGATCCAGGTCGACGAGCAGGCCGGGCTCACCTATCCAGCAGCGCTCGAGTCGATCCTGCACTCGGACCCCGACGTGCTCATGGTCGGCGAGATCAGGGACGGCGAGACAGCGAAGATCACGATCGAGGCCGCCATTTCGGGCCACTTCGTACTGGCGACGGTGCACGCAAACGACGGCCCGCAGGCGCTCGGTCGCCTCGCTGACCTTGGCGTCGAGCCCTTCCTCATCGGCTCGGCGGTGTCGGCCGTGCTCGACCAGCGGCTTGCACGAAGGCTCTGCAGCCACTGCTGCGAGATGTACGTGCCGTCGGTCGACGATCTGATCAAGGCGCGCGTCTCGCCGGAAGTCTCTGCCGCGAGCGACGGAATGGTCTTCTATCGCCGAAAGGGCTGCCCGCGCTGCCACCAGAGCGGGTTCAAGGGCCGGATCGGGATCTTCCAGCTGCTCCTCGTGGGCGACCGCCTCCAAGCCTTCGGGACGACGAGCCCGTCCCGAGACGAGATCGAGCGCGCGGTGATCGGCGAGGGGATGCGGACGATGTGGGACGACGGCCTCGCGAAGGTCGCGGCCGGCCTCACCTCGATCGAAGAGCTCGTGCGCGTGCTGGGCTAGGACGGGCGAGCGCTCTTCGGGCTATTGCCCGGTCACGTCGCAGCCGAGGACGATCAGGGCCTGCACGGCCTGGGTCATGAACTCCGTCGCCTGCTCCGTGTCCCCGAAGGTGTACGGCCCCGGACGAACGGGCTCGGCGCTTCGCTGGCCGACTGGGTAGACCTCGGCCTCGACGACGCAGGAATGCCCGTGCTCGACCGCCCGCAGAATTGCTACGGAGCGGCCGTCCCGCCGGGCGTGGCGGACGATCAGCTCCTCCGGCGAGGCATCGTGTCTGTCTTCGGTCACCCGATCGGTATCGGCAGCGGGCGCCCGCCGCTGAAGCGCATGCTCGACCCCCGCGAGTTGCGGCGCTACGCTGTCGGTCGTGGTCCGGCTCCGCTTGCGCAAGCGGTCGGCCGGTGTCGCATTTGCGTTTGCGGCCGCGGTGCTCGCACTGGCGGTCGGCGCGTGGGCGCGCCCCGACGGGACTTCGCAGGCCGCCGCCACCTTGAAGGGCACCGCCAACCCTGACGTCCTGCGTGGCACGAGTCGAAACGACATCCTCGAGGGCCTCGACGGTGCCGACCGCCTCTACGGTGGAGCGGGACAGGACCGCCTCTACGGCGGAGCCGGGAACGACTTCCTCTCGGGGGGCCCCGGCGACGACGTGTTGAGCGGCGGGCCGGGCGCGGACGTCACACGGTGCGGGAACGGGCGGGACGTCGTGTACGCCGATGCGTCGGACCGCGTGGCGAAGGACTGCGAGGTCGTGCACCGTGGGCCTACGCCGCTCCCTGCCGGAGCGCTGGCACGGCCCGGTGCGTATCGAGGCGCGAATGTCCGGTTCCAGGTGCAGGGCGACGGGCGGACGATCGCGGGGCTCCGGGTCGACTGGGCCGGCGACTGTCCTCCGCTAGGGAGGTCGCAGATCTCGGTCGCGGACTCGGGGCCGTGGGCGATCGACCAAAACCACGTGTTCGCGATCGAGGAGGGCGATAGCGACCCGACGCACCTGGCTCTCGCCGGAGCGTTCGCCGGAGAGGCCGCCTCCGGGACGTTCGACATCCACCTGAAGACCGCCGGCGGTGAGTGCGACACGGGGGCAATTCCGTGGAACGCCGCGCATCGGTGACGCTACACTCGAGATTGCGAGGCGGCGTAGCTCAGTTGGTTAGAGCAGCGGAATCATAATCCGCGTGTCGCAGGTTCGAGTCCTGCCGCCGCTATTCCCGCGGGCCCCGAGACCGGGGACAGCGGTCGGCGAATCCTCGCTACACTTGCGCTTCCGCGCAGGCTCGGGGCCTAGCTTCAGCTTGCGCTTTCCTCTAACAACGCAACAGAAATGGCCACCGGAGTACGAGACAAAATCACGCTTGCTTGCAACGAGTGCAAGCGGCGGAACTACATGAGCACGAAGTCGAAGCGGAACACGCCCGATCGGCTCGAGGTCAAGAAGTTCTGCCGTTGGTGCGGTCGTCACACGGCCCACCGGGAGACTCGCTGATGGCGCGCCAGACGCGCGCGCAGCGGCGTGCCCGTCGGGCGCAGATGCCCGGCGGAGAGGCGGCCCTTCCCGCACCTGCCTCGCCGGCGCGGAAGGCGACCGGCCGCACCGACACCCGCCCGCTGCCCGCGCGCGAGCCGCGAGCCATTCCAGGGACCGGCTCCCGGCGCTTCGTCTTCGAGTCGTGGGCCGAGCTCAAGAAGGTCGAGTGGCCGACCCAGAAGCAGCTGATCCAGGGAGTCGTGGTCGTCCTCATCGCCTGCATCATCGTCGGGATCTATCTCTGGGGCGCCGACCTCGTCTTCAAGCGACTCGTCCACGACGTCTTCCTGTAACCGATGTTCCTCTGGTACGTCATCAACACCTACTCGGGTCACGAGAACAAGGTGAAGACCAATCTCGAGCACCGGATCATGTCCATGAACCAGGCGCCTCGCTTTCGCCGGGTCGTCGTGCCGACCGAGCAGGTGATCGAGACGAAGGAGGGCCAGAAAGTTCAGATCGAGAAGCGCGTGCTGCCGGGTTACGTGCTCGTCAACATGGACATGACCGACGAGGCGTGGACTGTGGTCAAGAACACCCCTGGCGTGACCGGCTTCGTCGGCGCCGGAGCGAAGCCCGTCCCGCTCGCGCAGAGCGAGGTTGACCGCATCCTCCACACGGGCCGCGGCGACGGCGACAGGCCTCGGGCGCAGGTGGAGTATTCGCTCGGCGAGTCCGTGAAGGTGACCTCCGGACCGCTCTCGGACTTCGACGGCGAGGTCGTCGACGTCAACGCCGACCAGCAGAAGCTCAAGGTCCTGGTCGATATCTTCGAGCGGCAGGTGCCGGTCGAGCTCACCTTCGACCAGGTCAAGAAGCTGGACTGACGCGACATGGCTAAGAAGGTCCTGACACTCATCAAGCTCCAGATCCCCGGCGGGCAGGCCAACCCGGCGCCTCCGGTCGGTCCCGCGCTCGGGCAGCACGGGGTCAACATCATGGAGTTCTGCAAGGCGTTCAACGCGCAGACGCAACAGGAGAACGGCCGCATCACCCCGGTCGAGATCACGGTCTTCGAGGACCGCTCCTTCGCCTTCATCACGAAGACCCCGCCGGCGGCCGTACTGATCAAGGAGGCGCTGCGGGTCGAGAAGGGATCCGGCGAGCCGAACCGCGAAAAGGTCGGCCGCCTGAGCCGAGACCAGGTTCGCCAGATCGCTGAGACGAAGATGCCCGACCTGAATGCCCGGGACGTCGACCAGGCGATGCGGATCATCGCCGGCACCGCGCAGTCGATGGGCGTGGAGACGGACGTCCTCTGATGGCCCACGGCAAGCAATACCGGAACGCCCGCGGCTCGATCGACCGCGAGCACGAGTACTCACCCGTCGCGGCTATCCGTCTGCTCAAGGAGATGGAGACCGCGAAGTTCGACGAGACCGTTGAGGTGCACTTCCGGCTCGGCCTCAACGTGCGCCATGCCGACGAGCAGCTCCGCGGCACGCTGATGCTGCCGCACGGCACCGGCAAGGAGGCCCGGGTGGCGGTCTTCGCCGAGGGCGAGAAGGCAAAGGAGGCTCAGGACGCCGGCGCAGACGTGGTGGGGTCAGCCGACCTCGCTAAACGCGTCGAGGAAGGGTTCACCGACTTCGACGTGGCGGTCGCGACCCCGGATCAGATGGGGAACGTCGGCAAGCTCGGTCGTATCCTCGGCCCGCGCGGGCTGATGCCGAACCCGAAGACGGGCACGGTGACGATGGACGTGGCGAAGGCCGTGCGTGATGCCAAGGCCGGGAAGCTCGAGTACCGCACCGACCGAGGCGCGAACGTGCACGTGTCGATCGGGAAGAAGAGCTTCGCCGAGCGGCAGCTGGCCGAGAACTACGCGGCACTGATCGACGAGATCGTGCGCGCGAAGCCGGCGGCCGCCAAGGGCCGGTACATCCGCCAGATCACCCTGACGACGACGATGGGCCCCGGGATTCACGTCGACACGCAGAAGACCCGTGACATCGTCGACGAGCTCGAGGAGATGAAGGAACCGGTTTCGGCTTAGCAGACGCAGCCCGTCGCCAAAGACAGCTGGCAGGCGTCCTCGACTCGAAGACGCCGGAAGCCCAGCCGAGGCGGATCGGTGGAAGAGGCTCGACGCCTCCTTTCAGCGAGCCCGCCTGGTGCGGGCTCGATTCGTTCGAGGAGGTGAGTAGGTGAAAAAGGATGACAAGGAGAAGGTCGTCGCCGACCTGACCGAGCGGCTCCGGACGACGGAGACGCTCGTCGTGGCCGACTATCGCGGGCTGACCATGCCGCAGATCGACCATCTGCGGACGACGCTGATCGAGCACGGCGCCCGCTTCGCGGTCGTCAAGAACACGCTGACCAGGCGGGCTGCCGAGGCGGCCGGCGCGGATGCGCTGCTCGCGCTCCTCGAAGGGCCGACCGCGATCGCCTTCCTGGAGTCGGACGGCGATCCGGTCGCCGTTTCCAAGGCGCTCGTGGACGCCGCTCGCGAGACGAAGGTGCTCGAGATCCGAGGCGGTCTGCTGGAGGGACGGCCGATCGAGGCCGCCGAGATCGAGTCGCTCGCCAAGTTGCCTCCGGAGGACGTCCTGCGAGGCCAGGTGCTGGGCGCGATCACGGCCCCGCTGACCGGAATTGTCGGGTTGTTCACGGCGCCGCTGCAAGACCTGTACGGCCTGATCGACGCCCGCATCGAGCAGCTTCGAGACCAGGGAGACACGTCCGAAGCGGCCGGGGGGGATGCAAGTGGCTCAGAGCCACAAAGTCCCACGCAGACCGAAGAGGCGCCCGAGGCGGCTGTGGCGGAGGCAAGTGGCTCAGAGCCACAAAGTTCTTCGTCGACCGAAGAGGACGCGCCCGCAGAAGACACGGAAACCGAAACGAAGACAGAGGAGGAGGACCAGTAGATGGCCGCTAGTGCCACTGACAAGGTGTTCGACGAGCTCGGCAAGATGACCGTGCTCGAGCTCGTCGAGCTGAAGAAGAAGATCGAGGACGAGTGGGGCATCACGGCCGCCGCACCGATCGCCGTCGCCGCACCCGGCGCCCCGGCGGCCGGGGACGGCGCGGCAGAGGAGGAGAAGACGTCCTTCGACGTCGTCCTCACCGCCGCAGGCGGCCAGAAGATCCAGGTGATCAAGGTCGTCCGCGCGATCACGGGGCTGGGGTTGAAGGAGGCCAAGGACCTCGTCGACTCGGCTCCCAAGCCGGTCAAGGAGGGCGTGGCCTCCGACGAGGCCGACTCGATCAAGGGTCAGCTCGAGGAAGCGGGAGCGACAGTCGAGGTCAAGTAAGCGAGGCACGACGGATCCGCTGTCGACGGGGCCGAGAGGCCCCGTCGGCGTTCTCCGGCCGGGCCGCCTCGTTCGGGGGATCTAAGAGGCAGACCGCAGGTCGAAACATGAACTGGCGTCTCCAGGATCGGGAGCCCAAATCGGGCCCGACCCTCTGCTGGCACTCACTGGATCGGAGGAAAGCGCATGAAACTCAGGGCACTTGCGGTTGCGCTCGCGGTCGCCGGCTTCGCGGCCTCGTTCGCATTCGCGGACAACGGGGGGAAGGGGAAGGGCGGGTCGACATCGGAGACGACGACCACCAAGGGCAAGTCCGGCAAAGCCTGCAAGAACGTCTCGCTGCAGGGCACCGCGCCGGCGACCAGCTTCACGGTGACCGTGGACAAGGCGAACAAAGCCGCCCGGAGCCTCGGGGGAAAGCCGGTGACGCTGACCTTCACCGGCAAGGTGCACGTCAACGCGTTGATGTGCTCCGCAACGCCTTCAGGCGGCTCGTCGACGACCACGACGACGAGCAACGCGCCTTCGACCTTCCAGCTCCGCAACCTCAAGGTCGCGAGGCCGAATCAGGACGACTAGCTGCGCCGGCCGGTCAAGGGCCTAACCAGGAGGGCGCCCACCCGGCCGGGGCGCCCTTTTCCTGGCGATTCTTGGCGGGGTGCGCTACCCTTTCGGGAGGCAACGGCGGATCCCGCCTGGGTAGCCTTGCGCGCAAGCGGGGAGATCGGGTACCCTCACGGGTTGCGCCGCTGTTCCGCCTGTCCACGCCCGTCTGCCCGCCGTTTCTTCTTCGCAACACATCTCTAAGGGAGGCTTCATCTCTTGACCACCAAGGTCGCTGCGCCTAGCGCGCGCACCAGCTTCTCGCGTCTCAAGCACGTTCTCGACCTTCCGAATCTGATCGACATCCAGAAGGCCTCGTTTCAGTGGTTCCTGGACGAAGGTCTTCGCGAGACGATCGACGACATCTCACCGATCGAGGATTACACCGGCACCCTCGCCGTCGAGTTCGGGGACTACAAGTTCGGCGATCCCCAGGCCTCGATCAAGGAGTGCCGTGAGAAGGACCAGACGTACCAGGCCCCGCTGACGATGACCGTCCGTTTCGTGAACAAGGAGACGGGCGAGATCCGGGAGCAGTCGGTCTTCATGGGGGACTTCCCGATGATGACCGAGTGGGGCACCTTCATCATCAACGGCACCGAGCGTGTGATCGTGACGCAGCTCGTCCGCAGCCCGGGCGCGTACCTGATGGAGCCCAAGGACGCGACGAAGCAGGTCTTCACCGCCAACCTGATGCCGTCGCGCGGCTCCTGGCTCGAGCTCGAGATCGACAAGAAGGGGATCGTCTACGCCCGAATCGACCGGAAGCGAAAGCTGCCGATCACGACCCTTCTGCGCGCCCTGCCCGAAGAGGATCCGTCGACGGGCTTCAAGCTCGACACGTCCTCGAACGAGGCGATTCTCAAGCTCTTCAACAACTCGATCTACATCGTCAACACCCTCGAGAAGGACACCTCGACGCGCGAGGAAGAGGCGTTGATCGAGGTCTTCAAGAAGCAGCGGCCGGGCGAGCCGCCGACGCTCGACAACGCGCGGAACCTGCTCAAGGCGCTCTTCTTCGACCCGAAGCGCTACGACCTCACGAAGGTTGGCCGCTACAAGCTCAACCAGCGCCTCGGCGTCAATGTCCCCGACGACACGCGGGTCCTCACGACCGAGGACATCCTCGCGCTCGTCAAGCGCCTGGTCGACATGCCGACGCAGCTCGGCGTGCCCGAGGACTCGAAGGACTACGCCGCGGACGCGATCGGCCTCAACCGCGACCCGATCCGGGGCGAGCTCGATGAATACGAGCACTTCGGCAACCGGCGGCTGCGCACGGTCGGGGAGCTGATCCAGGAGGCGTTCCGTGTCGGGCTGTACCGCATGGAGCGGGTTGTCAGGGAGCGCATGACGACGGAAGACGTCGACACGATCACCCCTCAGACGATCATCAACATCCGGCCCGTCGTGGCGGCCCTGAAGGAGTTCTTCGGCTCCTCCCAGCTCTCCCAGTTCATGGACCAGACCAACTCGCTGGCCGGGCTGACGCACCGGCGGCGGCTCTCGGCGCTCGGCGCCGGCGGCCTCACGCGCGAGCGCGCGCCGATCGAGGTGCGCGACGTGCATCCGACGCACTACGGACGGATGTGCCCGATCGAGACTCCGGAAGGCCCGAACATCGGTCTGATCGGCTCGCTGGCGTCGATGGCGACCGTGTCGGAGTTCGGGTTCATCCAGACGCCGTACCGCAAGGTCACGAGCGGCAAGGTCACGGACGAGATCGTCTATCTCGACGCGGCCGAAGAGGCGCAGTTCACGATCGCGCAGGCGAGCGCGCCCATCGACGGGAAGACCGGGCGCTTCCTCGACAAGCAGGTGCTCTGCCGCTCCCGCGAGGGGGAGGCGGTCACCGCCGACCCGAAGGACATCCAGTACATGGACGTCGCGCCGGCGCAGATCGTCTCGGTGGCGACGGCGCTGATTCCGTTCCTCGAGCACAACGACGCCAACCGCGCGCTCATGGGCGCGAACATGCAGCGGCAGGCCGTGCCCCTGATGATCACGCAGGCTCCGATCGTCGGCACAGGCCTCGAGTACCGCGCCGCGATCGACACCGGTGACGTCGTGCTCGCACAGCGTGCAGGCACGGTCGTGGATGTCGACGCGGGGCACATCACCGTCGAGACGAAGGACGGCAAGGACGAGTACCCGCTGACGAAGTTCATGCGGTCGAACCAGGGGACGCTGATCCACAACAAGCCGACCGTCGGCCTGGGCGACAAGGTCAAGGCCGAGGAGGTCCTTGCCGACGGCAGCTCGACCGACCAGGGCGAGCTCGCGCTCGGCGCGAACCTTCTGGTCGCGTTCATGCCGTTCGAGGGCTACAACTTCGAGGACGCGATCGTCATCTCGGAGCGGCTGGTGAAGGAGGACGTCCTGTCCTCCATCCACATCCACGAGTACGAGATCGACGCCCGCTCGACAAAGCTCGGCGACGAGGAGATCACGCGCGACATCCCCAACCGCTCGGAGGAGTCGCTCAAGGATCTCGACGACCGTGGTGTCGTCCGCATCGGCGCTGAGGTCGGCTCGGGCGACCTGCTCGTCGGCAAGGTGACGCCCAAGGGCGAGACCGAGCTGACGGCGGAGGAGAAGCTGATCCGCGCGATCTTCAAGGAGAAGGCGCGCGAGGTCCGCGACACCTCCCTCAAGGTCCCGCACGGCGAGGGCGGCAAGGTCATCGACGTGAAGACGTTCTCGCGCGACAACGGCGACGACCTGTCGCCGGGCGTGAACGAGCTGGTGCGCGTCTACGTCGCGAAGAAGCGCAAGATCGCGGAGGGAGACAAGCTCGCAGGCCGCCACGGCAACAAGGGCGTGATCGCGAAGATCGTCGCCGAGGAGGACATGCCGTTCCTCGAGGACGGCCGTCCTGTCGACGTGATCCTCAACCCGCTCGGCGTGCCGAGCCGGATGAACATCGGGCAGATCCTCGAGACACACCTCGGCTGGGCCGCTGCACACGGCGTGTTCGCCGAGAACGGCGCCGAGCCGAACGGGCTCGCGTCCAAGCCGATCGCCGCCGACAACCCGCACCCGGTGGCGACACCGGTGTTCGACGGGGCGACCGAGGTCGACGTCGACGAGGCGCTCGTCAAGTGGGTGAAGGACAATCCCGACTCGCCGATCAGGTTCCTGGTCGACGAGAAGCGGCCGGCAGGGCGGAAGACGTCCGGCAAGGTGCGCCTCTTCAACGGCAAGACGGGCGCCCCTTACGAGCAGAAGGTGACCGTCGGCTTC
>DATDDZ010000304.1:0-6395 GCA_036523555.1 Gaiellaceae bacterium | reverse complement strand
CGGGGTTCGCGCTCTCTGGTGACACGAGGCCACGCTATCCGGGACACATGAGAATCACGTTAAGAAATCGTGTCGCGCCGGGTGCACTTGAGATCATGGGGCCGGTGGGAGCCGCGCGACGCCGCAGGAGCCGCATCGCGCGTGCCGCGTCGACCCTTGCTGCAACCGCGCTCGCGGTGGCAGCACCGGCGCTCGCGGCTCGACCTGCCCAGGGCGCTCCCCCCGGCGGCCTCAACCTGTACGCGCACGATCTCCCCGGGATGCTCAGCCCGGTCGCCCGGAGAGCACGGCACCTGGTCTACGTCCCGAACAGCGCGAGCAACTCGGTCGACGTCATCGACCCGCGCACCTATCGCGTCATCGGCCACTTCACCGTCGGGGCGTTGCCGCAGCACATCACGCCGGGACACGACCTGAGGAGGCTCTACGTCAACAACGACCTCGGGAACTCGCTCACGCCGATCAACCCGCGCACCGGTCGTCCCGGCTCGCCGATTCCGGTCGACGACCCCTACAACCTCTACTTCACGACCGACGGGCGGTTCGCGATCGTGGTGGCCGAGCGCCTGCACCGGCTCGACTTCCGCTCGGCCCGCACGTTTCGCCTCATCCGTTCGTTGACCGTCCCGTGCTCTGGCGTCAACCATCTCGACTTCTCGGCCGACGGAAGCTACGCGATCGTCAGCTGCGAGTTCTCGGGCCAGCTGCTCAAGGTCGACGTCCGGCATCCGCGGGTCATGCGCGTGATCTCCGTTCCCGCCGTGCACGCCGTTCCGCAGGACGTCCGTGCCGCGCCGAACGCGAAGATCTTCTATGTCGCGGACCTTGCGGCCGGCGGGCTGTGGAAGGTTGATCCGCGGCGCTTCAAAGTGGTCGGCTTCATCAGGACCGGCGCCGGTGCGCACGGCATCGTCGTCAGCCGAAACGGCCGCGCCCTCTACGTCTCGAACCGCAACGAGGGAAGTGTGTCGGTGGTCTCGTTCCGCACGCAGAAGGTGATCCGGAAGTGGAGGATCCCGGGCGGCGGCAGCCCCGACATGGGCGACGTCTCCATCGACGGACGTGTGCTCTGGCTGACGGGACGCTACAACGCCGAGGTGTACGCGATCAGCACCCGGACGGGCAGGCTTCTGGCGCGCATACGCGTGGGCTCGAGCCCGCACGGCCTCTGCGTGTGGCCCCAGCCCGGGCGCTACTCGCTCGGGCACACGGGCAACATGCGCTAGCCCGCCACTAGCGCCTGACGAAGTCGCGCATCGACCCCTCGTCCGGGAAATGGACGACCGCGCCGTCGGCACCGGCGTCGATCATTGCGTCGACGTTCTCTGGAGCCGTACGCGGGATGACCCGGAGCTCGGGGTGCTGCTCCTTCACCCTGCGCACGTGATCGACGCTGGAGCCGCGTGAGGGATGCCACGCGTCGCCCTGCTCGAGCGCCCGCCGGATTGCGCGGTCAGAGCTGCCGCCGATCCAGATCTCGGGCGGCGCCGACAGATGAGGCTCCGCCGTCGCGTCGTGAAACGACCAGAGCTTTCCGTCGAAGTCAGCGTCGCCCCTCCAGAGCGCGCGCATGATCTCGATGGCCTCGTCCGTGCGACGACCCCGGCCGGCGAAGGGCACACCCATGAACTCGAACTCGTCGCGGTGCCAGCCGAGCCCGAGCCCGAGGACGAGACGGCCGCCCGAGAGCTCCTGCAGCGTCGCGACCTCCTTCGCGAGATGGATCGGGTTGTGGAGCGGCGCGAGGACGATCGAGGTGCCGAGACCGATCGACTCGGTGAGCCCGGCGAGCCACCCGAGCGTGACGAGGGGGTCGTAGACGCGTCCGTACGGATCGACGCCATCCGGGCCGACGATGATGTGCTCCGTCGTCCAGATCGAGTCGTAGCCGAGCTCCACGGCGAGCTCCGCGACGCGGCGAATCTCCGCGGGGCTCGAAGCGCTCCCGTAGTTCGGCAGGATGACGCCGAGATGCACGAGTCGAGACTAACGGCGGCGCGCGTGGCGAGGTTGGCGACGACCGACGCCGACGGACGTCCGCACCTCGTGCCGATCGTCTTCGCCGTCGACGGAGACACGCTGTACTCGGCCGTCGACAGGAAGCCGAAGCGCTCGCCGAAGCTCCGCCGGATCGAGAACGCGCGGGTGAGGCCAGACGTCACGATTCTCGTGGATCACTACGAGGAGGACTGGCACCAGCTGTGGTGGCTGCGCCTACGCGGCCGGGCCCGCGTGCTCGACGACGGCGACGAGCGCGAGCACGCCCTCGGCCTGCTCGCGGCCAAGTACCCCCAGTACCGCGTCGAGCCCCCCTCCGGTCCCGTGCTCGCGGTCGACGTGACCGAAGTACGGTCCTGGGCGGCGAAAGCCTGACCGCTGGGGAAGAATGGGGCTGTTCCGTCCGTCCAGTGGACGGCAAGCCTCCGAAACGGGAAGTGAGACTGTGTCCGAAGACCCGCAGGAGAAGCAGTTCCTCGAAGAGACTCCGGCCGACGTCGAGGCACACTCCGCCCAGGCGGAGGAGAAGGTCTATCCGGAGCCCCAGACGGAAGAGCCGGACGATTCCGAGCCTGATTTCGAGCTCCACGGCAGCTGGGGCGGGATCGGCTGAGCCGCCCCGAGGCGGCTCGCCCCGACCAACGGGAGTCACTCGCAATCCAGCTACCTTGACTGCGCGGCGGTTTAGCCGCATTGACTGCGCGCCGGTTTAGCCGCAGCGATCCGAGGTAGAGGAATAGGAACCGAGGAAGGGATTCCCAGAATGCTCAAGACCAGCAAGGCACAAGCTCTCAAGGAGAGCGCCACTACACAGATGGACCTGGCCGTCAAGCTCGCCCAGGACAGGAAGTTCCGCAAGCAGCTGCTCTCGGCGATCGGCCATGGTGCGATGGCGCGGCGGCGAGCGGCACGTCGGGTCGGCCTGGCCGCGGCGGTCGGCAGGCTCAGCGCCGATCCAAAGCTCCGTCGCGAGCTCCAACAGATGACGACGAGCCTGCAGAAGGCTTTCGGCCGGGTCGAGAAGAAGCGCAGCCACAAGCTTCGGAACACCTTGACGGTCCTTGGAGTCGGCGGCATCGCGGTCGCGGCGGCCCTGCCCGGCTCACGCCGCCGGTTGACGGGCCTTGTGTCCAAGGGCGGAACCACCCCGCGCACGATCGACGAGGCCATCGAGGTCGGAGTCCCGGTCTCGACCGCCTACAACCAGTGGACGCAGTTCGAGGACTTCCCCCTGTTCATGGAGGGTGTCGACGATGTGCGACAGATCTCCGACACGCGCCTCCACTGGGCGGCGACCGTCGCCGGGAGACATCACGAGTGGGACGCGAAGATCCTCGAGCAGCAACCGGACCGTCAGATCAGCTGGATCAGCGAGGACGGCAAGAAGACGCGCGGCACCGTGAGCTTCGAGCCGCGCGGGGATTCGCAGACCCTGATCCGCCTCTCGATGAGCTACCAGGCGGAAGGGATGGCAGAGGCCGTCGGCTCCGCTGCAGGGCTCGACGCGCTGCGTGTCCGCGGCGATCTCGAGCGCTTCAAGGAGCTCGTGGAGAGCCGGGGCGCCGAGACGGGCGCGTGGCGGGGCGAGGTCTCCGCCGGAAGCACGGCCGGCTGAGCGAGCGGCTCGCCGGTCGGATCAGGCAGGCCCGTCGACGAGCTCGGCGGTGACGCCGCGAGACCGGCGAGCCGCCTCCCAGGCGCGAAGCCGCAGGTACAGCTCCATTCGCATCGCGTCGAGGCCGTACGAGCCGATGAGCGACACCTCGACCTCATCAGGGCTCACGGCCTCGGCGACGACGTCGGTGCCCGCGTGGAGGAAGTCGAGCAACTCGGGCACGAGTGACGGATCGCTGACGCGAATGCGCATGCTTTCTCCAAAGCTCCTTGCCGCCGAGTTCGGGGCAGGAAAAGCATGGCTGTGCGCAGGGCGGATCTCTACTGAGCGTTCGTCTAGCTCGACCGAGCCGTTCGACGCGAGCTACGAGGGCGGAATGTTCTGGTTGATCCGGAAGAAGTTGTCCGCGTCGTACTTCTGCTTCAGGGCCTGCAAGCGCCCGAACTTCTCGGGGCCGTAGGACTGGCGCACTCGGTCCGCTCCTTCGTCGCCGAGGAAGTTCACGTACACGCCCTGGTGCCAGGGCTCGAGCGCGGCCCAGAAGTTCCGCACCCAGTCGCGCTCTTCCTCGAAGCCCACGTTCGTCTGGGTCGATGCCCCGATGTTGTACGTGAAGCCGGCCGCGCGGCCGCCGAAGGCGGTGTCGTCCTCCCCGACGCGCGAGACCGCGCCGCCCATCTGCCAGATTGGGAAGGACGTCAGCGGTGACGCGATGTTCATCGAGTGCTCGACGGTCACGTCGATGATGTCGTCGGTCAGTTCCGCGACGTCGCAGCTCTTGAAGTAGTACCAACGGCCGGGCACGAACGCGGGATCGAACATCGCCTGATGCACGAGGTAGGGCTTGGGCACGCACAGGTCGAGCAGCGGCGCCCCGAACTCCTTCAGCGGCCGGACGACCTGCTCGCCTTCCTCGATCGGTCCCGCGTAACAGCAGATCACCATCACCACGAGCTTGCCGTGCAGCTCCTGCGGCACCACCGGTAGCGGGGGAGCCTTGCGGTGGACGACGATCGTCATCAGCTCGTCGGGAGCGTCCGCGAGCCAGTCGCGGTAGAAGCGCAGAACCTCCGGGGAGTCCTCGATCGCCCAGAAGACGGGCCCGGCGACCACCTGCGGGCCGAGCGGCACGCAGTCGAACTCGAACTCGGTGGCGATCCCGAAATTGCCGCCGCCCCCGCGAAGGCCCCAGAAGAGGTCGGCATTCTCGTCCGCGTTCGCCTTGACGAACTCCCCGTCGGCCGTGACCACGTCGACCGAGACGAGCTTGTCGACGCTCAGGCCGTGCTTCCGCATGATCCAGCCGATCCCGCCGCCGAGCGTCAGGCCGGCGACGCCCGTGTGGGTGACGATCCCGGACGGAACCGCGAGGCCGAACTGCTGGGTCTCGCGGTCGAGTTCGCCGAGCAGCACTCCGGCCTGCACACGCGCCCTCCGCGTGTCGGGGTCGACGCGCACGCCCTTCATCGGGCTGAGGTCGATCATCAGCGCGTGGTCTGCGACCGACAGGCCGGGGAAGCTGTGCCCGCCGCTCCGGATGGCGACCGGGAGGCCGCTCTGCCGGCCGAACCGGACGGCGGCGATGACGTCGGCGACACCTGCACATCGCGCGATCAGCGCCGGACGGCGGTCGAACGAGCCGTTCCAGATCATGCGGTGCTCGTCGTAGCCGGGGCGGTCCGGCGTCACCACATCGCCTCGAAACGCACCGTCGAGCTCGGCCAGAGCCGTCTCGTCGACGTGGATGGCACTCGCGGTCGTGGTCACGGCCGAAAGTGTCGCACTTGGCACACTTGCAAGGAAGGCGTTGCCGGGCCATGCTCCACGCTCAATGGCCGCCGCCCCACGTCCCATCGCCTTCCTGAGCGACTTCGGCCTCAGCGGCGAATGGGTGGGGATCTGCCATGCGGTGATGAGCCGGATCGCGCCGCAGAGCAGGATCGTCGACATCTCGCACTTCGTCCCGACGCTCGACATCGTCTCGGGCGCTTTGCTCCTCCTCGACTCGCTGCCGTACATCGCCGAGGACGCCGTGGTCCTCGCGGTCGTCGACCCGAACGTCGGCAAGGACCGCGACATCGCGGTCGTCGCCCGGAACGGCCGGCTCTTCGTCGGTCCCGACAACGGGCTCCTGATGCCGGCACTCGAGTCGATCGGCGGCGCGCGTCGGGTGATCGAGATCACGTCGCCGGAGGTGATCGTGCAGCCGGTCTCCCCGTCGTTCCAGGCGCGCGACATCCTCTGCCCGGCGACCGCCCACCTCGCCTCGGGGTTTCCCGTCGAGAAGCTCGGGGAGGAGCTCGACCCGGACACGCTCGTCGGCCTGGCCGTGCCCGAGCCGGAGACCGAGCCGGGGAAGATCCGCTGCCAGGTGCTGGAGTTCAACCGCTTCGGGAACGTGAAGCTGAACGTGAGGCGCGCGCACCTCGAAGCGGCCGGCCTCTGGGAGAGCGACGAGCTCGCGGTCGAAGGTGTGTCCGGCGCGGCGCGCGCGCGGAGCGGCAAGACCTACGCCGACTTCGAGCCGGGCGAGTACGGCGTCCTCATGGATCCGCGCGGCTGGCTCACGGTCGTGCGCGGCAATCCCGCAAGCGCGCTCGAAGGGCTCGGCCTCGGACTGGGCGACCAGGTCTGGGTCACCGGCAACGTCTAGCCGGGAGGCCTCCGCCGGTCAGAGCTCGTACGCCATCAGGATGGCATCGACGTACTCGTCGCCGCGCCGGTAGTGCCCGCGCCGGTAGCCCTCCTTGACGAAACCGTAACGCTCGTACAACGCGATCGC
>DATDDZ010000303.1:0-1599 GCA_036523555.1 Gaiellaceae bacterium | reverse complement strand
GTAGCAGCCGCCGCCGGTCTCCACCGGGACGACGAAGTCGAAATCGCCGTACGAGGAGTACGGCTCGGCCCGCCGCACGTCGTAGCCGACGCCGGAGCCGCGGATCAGCGGGCCCGACACGCCGACGGATTCGGCGACCTCGCGCGAGATCACGCCGACGCCCTGGGTGCGCACGCGGAAGAACGCGTTGTCCTCGAGCATCCCTTCGTACTCGTCGAGCCGCCGCTCGATGAAGTCGACCGTCTCGCGCACCTTCTTGTCCCAGCCCGACGGTATGTCATAGCGGGTGCCGCCCGTCTGGTGAAAGCCGTACAGCAGGCGCGCGCCGGTCAGCTCCTCGAACCGATCGAGCACCATCTCACGCTCGCGGATGCAGTAGAGGAACACGGTCGCGCCACCGCCGAGGGCGCCGCCCATGTCGAGGCACCACGTGCCGAGCCACAGGCAGTGCGAGGCGATCCGCTGCAGCTCCGCGACGATCACGCGCAGGTACTGCGCACGCCGCGGGACCTCGACCTTCGCGATCTGCTCGACCGCGGAGACGTAGGCGAGCTCGGCGGTCATCGCCGATACGTAGTCGGTCTTGGAGGCGATCGACGGGTACTGCACGTACGTCAGGGTCTCGCCGAGCTTCTCGTGACAGCGATGCAGATAGCCGATCACCGCGTCGACGGCGACGACCGTCTCACCCTCGAGCGTGAGAATCATGCGAAAGACGCCGTGCGACGACGGGTGCTGAGGCCCCATGTTCATCATGAGGCGCTCGTTGCCCCCGTAGCCGATCTCGACGACCTGTCGCGCTTGCGTCTCGGGCACTGTCAGTTCTTTCTGATGCTCGCCTCGGACGGCGGGGCCCCAGCCCCGCGACGTCCTGCGGCTCGCAAAGCTATTTCATCGGCGACGACGGCGCGGGAATCAGCGCGATCGAGCGCATCTCGACCAAGAGCGGTGTGGCCTTGCCGAGGAACGCCTGCCACTCAGGATCTTGCATGACCTTGCCGCGCACGGCCGCGCGATCGTTCAGATCGCGGTACGCCCAGAGGTGCACGACCTCGTTGAGCTGCGCGACTTCGGTCTGAAAGACGCCGACGTTCTTCGAGTACTTCTCGCGCACGGGCATGATCCCCTTGAAGTGGCCGAGCCACTCGCCGGCCTTTCCGACCTGCGTGCGATACGTCCGGAGCTCGTAGATGTGCCCGCCGTCGGCCGGCGGCTTGAGCGGCAGCTGGGCCGACAGGATCTTGTTCTCCTGCGCCAGCAGAAGCGGCCGGATCTTCCCGACGTAGTCGCGGCTCCATGCCTCGTTCTTGGCGAGCTCGCCCCGCAGCCGCTCACGCTCGACCAGGTCGGCGTACGCCCAGAGGTGGACGTACTGATTCAACGTGCCGAACTCGGTCGTCCACGAGCCCTCGAGCTTGCCGTACTTGTCGCCGCGGATCGGGCGGCCGATCTCGGAATTGAGCTTGAGATACTCCCCCTGCTTGCCGGGCGCCAAGGTGTAGGTCCGCAGCTCGTAGATCATCGCTCGCTTCTCCTCTCAGACGTCTGAGACAGGATCATCGGTACGGTTCGTGCGGCGTATCGACGGCGTAGTCCTTC
>DATDDZ010000302.1:0-1784 GCA_036523555.1 Gaiellaceae bacterium | reverse complement strand
GTCGGTTCCCGTGCGTGAGGGCACGGCGGTGTTCGTCGAGGCCGGGGCCGAGCACCGCTTCACGGCGTACGAGCACCTCAGCGTGCTGGTGATCTTCGAGCACAATGCTGCGGAAAAGCCGTAGCAGGGTCCGCAGGTGCCCCGATGCCCGGGTTCCCCGTCCGAGTGACTCTCAACGCAACGAGACGAGGAGGACACGATGAACCGGTTGATTATCGTCGCACGGTTGAAGGATGGGTCTCACGAGGCCGCCGAGGCGCTCCTGCGCCATGGGCCGCCGTTCGACTCCGAGGAGGTCGGGCTCTATCGTCACGGTGCCTACCTGACCGCGAATGAGGTCGTCTTCACGTTCGAGGCGCCCGAGGTCGAGTGGATCGTCAACGACCTAGTCGACGACCGCGTCACCTCGAAGGCGTTCGCGCCGTGGGAGGGCCTGATCGAGGGCACGCCGCGCCTCGCACACGAGCGCTTCTACTGGACGCGCGAGGACAGCAAGCTGGGCGTCGGCCTCGGCGCGTAGACCGGTCTAGTCCCCGTCCTCGGCCAGGAGCCCCTGCGAGAGGGCGTAGCGAACGAGCTCGGCGCGAGTCGAGAGGCGGAGCTTCTGCATGATGTGCGCGCGGTGTGACTCAGCGGTGCGCACCGAGATGTAGAGCCGCTGCGCGATCTCCTGGTTCGTGTGGCCGAGCGCGAGCAGGCGGAGCACCTCGCGCTCGCGCTCCGAGAGCGGATCGGCCTCTGCGGCCGCGCGCTCGGCAGCCTCGGCGGCGACGAGCCGCGCGCCGAGCGCCGGATGAACGTAGCGCCCTCCGCCCGCGATCTCGCGCACGGCCGACACCACCTCCTCGTCGGCGGCCTCCTTCAGGACGTACCCGCTCGCGCCGGCGGCGAACGCCTCACGCACGTAACTCGGGTCGTCCTGCATCGAGAGGACGAGGACCTTCGTGCCCGTCGACTCCTTCAGCAGTTTCGGCAGGACCTCGAGGCCGCTCTCGCCGGGCATCACCATGTCGAGGAGGATCACGTCGGGCTTGAGCGCGCGCGCACGGAAGACCGCGTCCTTCGCGTTCCCGGCTTCTCCGACGACCTCGACGTCCTTCTGTCCGTCGAGCAGCAGGCGCAAGCCGGAGCGGACAACCGCGTGGTCGTCGACCAGGACGACCTTGATCACAGTGGCACCTCCACGACCAGAGTGGTACCTGCTCCGGGGGACGTCTCGACGGTGAGCCGGCCGTCGTGGAGCTCGGCGCGCTCGCGCATGCCCTGTAGCCCCATGCTCTGCGCCGACGCCTCCGACGGGTCGAAACCGCGACCGTCGTCCTCGATCACGACGGTGGCCGTTCCGTCCCGGCGCACGAGCAGGATGCTGACCCGACTGGCCTCCGCATGCTTGACGACGTTCGTGAGCGCTTCCTGCACCACGCGGTAGAGAGTGGTCTCCGCTTCGGTCGGCAGGCGGTCCCCGAGCTGCGCCTCGAGGTCGACCGCGATGCCGCTGCTCTCGGTGAAGGTCTGGGTGAGCCGCTCGAGCGCGGGCACGAGACCGAAGTCGTCGAGCGCCTTCGGACGCAGCTGGACCGCGAGGCGGCGGACGTCCTGCAGCGTTGCGACGACGAGCTCTCGGAGATCGCTCACCGCTTGCTTCACGTTCTCGGGCTCACCGGCGTCTTCCACCGCGCGGAGCCCGAGCAGGATCGAGGTGAGCGCCTGGCCGGTCTCGTCGTGCAGTTCGCGCGCCAGACGGCGGCGCTCCAGCTCCTGGCCCTCGACGACGCGCTGCAGCG
>DATDDZ010000301.1:0-1541 GCA_036523555.1 Gaiellaceae bacterium | reverse complement strand
CCCCTGTGTCGACTTCGCCCTCAACGCGAAGATCCCGTGGTACGAGAACGCGTTCACCTCGATGTTCATGCACGGCGGATGGGAGCACATCATCTTCAACATGCTCTTCCTCTGGATCTTCGGCAACAACGTCGAGGACGCCCTGGGTCGGGTTCGCTTCCTGCTCTGGTACATCTCGGGAGGTCTCGCTGCGACCGCCGTCCAGACGTTCGTCACCCTCCACTTTGGCAACGCGCAGGAGGCGAGCATCCCGAACATCGGCGCCAGCGGCGCGATCGCGGCAGTGCTCGGCGCGTACTTCGTGCTTCTCCCCCGTGCTCGCGTCCTGAGCGTGATCATCCTCGGGTTCATCTTCCTGCGCGAGATCCCGGCGATCTGGTTCCTCGGAATCTGGTTCCTGTTCCAGCTGTGGCAGGGCGGCTGGGCGGTCGGCCATCCGGAAGCCGGCGGCGGGGTGGCCTTCTTCGCGCACATCGGTGGCTTCGCGTTCGGGCTGGCGACCGTCCTCCTCGTCGCCCAGCGTCGACCGCTCCAGCCGAAGTACTGATGGGCGACTTCGACGCTCAGGTGCGACGCGCCCTCGACGCGTTGCCGCCCGAGCTTGGCCGCCGGCTCGAGAACGTCGCGGTCGTCGTCGAAGACGAGAACCGCGCCGAGCCCGGCCTCTTCGGCCTCTTCGAGGAGGCGCCCTACCTGCCGGCGAAGATCACCATCTACCGACGGCCGCTCGAGGCGGAGTTCGGCCGCGACCCGGAAGTCCTCGAGCAGGAGATCAGGATCACCGTCCTCCACGAGCTCGCACACTATTTCGGGATCGACGAGGACCGCCTCGAGGAGCTGGGCTACGGATGACGACGGCCCTGAACGACCTCGCCGTAGCGGCCGCAGTAGTGGGCGTCCTCGTCCTGCTCGTCTTCTTCTTGAGCCCCCGGGAATGACCGACGCCCGGGGCTCGTTGTGACGGACATGACCCTGACTGACATTCACACCGAGATCGAGCAGGCCAGTGAGCGGCGAGCCGAGCTGTGGCACATCCTCTCCCAGGGTTATGACCAGGCCGCGGCCGCTGAGCTGAAGAGACTGAGCGAGCGCCTCGAAGAGCTGTGGGACGACGAGCGCACGCTGAAAGCGGAGCTCCGCTTCGGCGATCGCAACCACATCGTTGCCAGAGCTCGAGTCGAAGAGCGTCTCGAGCGGGCCGCCTAGACACAAGAGTTCCCTCCGGCGCTGTGGAGCCGGGCGAATGCCCGGCTCCACAGCGTTTTTTTCCGACCCAGGGCTACACTGCGTCCGCTCGGGGCGTTAGCTCAGCTGGGAGAGCGCCGGCTTTGCAAGCCGGAGGTCACCGGTTCGATCCCGGTACGCTCCACCTCAGTGTTACGCGACACGGGCGAAGAAGCGCTCGCCCTCGACCTCGCCCCTCTCCTCGAAACCGAGCCGCCGGGCCAGACGGAGCGAGGGCTCGTTCTGCGGATGGATGAGCAGCGTCGCGACGGTGTGGTCGGTGTTCCGGCGCAGGTGCTGCAGCAGGAGCTCGACTG
>DATDDZ010000300.1:0-5909 GCA_036523555.1 Gaiellaceae bacterium | reverse complement strand
TAGAAGACGGCCTGCACGAGCGCGATCGTCAGCAGCCCGCCCAGCTGCCCGACGAGCAGGACGAGCCCGCGGACGGGCGTCAGCGCGAGGCGGTTGAGAAAGCCGGTCTGGATGTCGCGCGCGAACTCGACGTTGGCATTGATGGTCGCGAGCAGGGCTCCCTGGACGAACGGGACCGCCAGGGCGAAGGCGAGAAACGAGCTCGTCGGAAAGCCGGGGAGGCTGGTGGCCGCCTTGAGACCGCCCGCGTTCACCGCGAGCAGGAGCATCGGGAAAATGAGCGGAAAGACGACGTTCGCCGGCTGGCGCGCGGTGCGCACGACCGCCCGACGGCCGAGGGTCGCGATCTGAACCAGTGCGGTCGAGCTCAACGTCCGGCCGACCCGGCGGCCTCGACCCGCTCCGCTTCCCCATTCTCGCCGGCCCCCTCGAGGTGGCGGCCCGTCTTTGCGAGGAAGACGTCGTCGAGCGTCGGCTCGTGGATCTGCAGTTGCGAGACGTGGATGCCCTCGGCGTCGAGGGCGCGCACGATCTCGGCGAGGTTGCCGTTCGAGGTGGCGAGCTGCACCGCGACACTGGCCGGTCCGAAGCCGGTCGTCTGCTCCCCGAAGCGCTCGAGCACCGCGGCGACCGCACCGCGATCCGCACCCTCCGCCGGCACCGCCTCCACCGTGGAGGTCGCAACCTCGGCCTTCAGTTGCGTAGGTGTTCCCTCGGCCACGATGTGCCCGTGGTCGATGATCCCGACCCGGTCGGCGAGCACATCGGCTTCCTCGAGGTACTGCGTCGTGAGGAAGACGGTCACGCCCTCGTCCTTCGCTAGACGCCCGACCTCCTCCCAGAGCGCGGTGCGGCTCTGGACGTCGAGCCCCGTCGTCGGCTCGTCGAGAAAGAGGACGCGCGGCCCGTTCACGAGCGCGAGCGCGAGGTCCAGCCGGCGCTTCATCCCCCCGGAGTAGCCCCGCACCTTGCGGTCGGCGGCCTCCGTCAGGCCGACACGCGCGAGGAGCTCGTCGGTCCGGCGCCGACGGTCTTCGCCCGTGATCCCGTGCATCGTCGTCTGGAGCCTCATGTGCTCCCGGCCGCTGAGGAAGGGGTCGAGCGCGGCCTCCTGGAGGGCGGCTCCGATCACCTTCCGCACCTTCGGCCCCTCGTGCAGGACGTCGTAGCCGGCCACTCGCGCCGTGCCCGCGGTCGGCGGGAGCAGCGTCGTGAGCATGTGCACCGTCGTCGACTTCCCGGCGCCGTTCGGCCCGAGAAACCCGTAGATCTCGCCCGGGTCGACGCGCAGCTCGATGCCGTCGACTGCGCGCGGGCCCTTCCTGAACTCGCGGACGAGACCGTGCGCCTCGATGCTGTTGTCGCGCGCGGCCTTCATCCCGGCAGGCTACCCGTGCTCTGTTTCCCTCCGAAGAACGGCCGCGAGCGCGGTCAGGGCGACCCGCGTCTCGTCGAGACGTGGCTCACGAGTGGTCAGTCGCTGCAGCCCGAGACCGGGGAGAAGCACGACACGCGCGAGCCGGCGCGAGCCCTGGACGAGGGTCCACAGCTCCATCGTCAGGGCGAGCGCGAGCACGGAGACGATCAGCGGCGAGACCGACGTCGCCGGCAACGGCCAGAAACGTCCGCCGACGACGGCCACAGGGAGCAGAAGCGTCGCGAAGTTGGTGCCGCAGCGCAGCGAGAAGCGAGACGGGCGCGCGCCGCCGTCCCAGGTCTCGCGCAGCCTGCGCTCCTCGAGTGCGGCGATCGCGCGGTGCTCCGCGCCGTGCAGGTACAGCGTCCTGCCTCGAAGGAGCCACCGCAGGAGCGCGAGGGTCGTCGCGATGCCGCCCACGAGGCCGACCCATCCGGGGGCGAATGCGAGGGCGAGCGGCAGCAGTATCGCCACGGCGAGGAAGAGGCGCTCCCGACCGCGCGCCACGCCGCGGCGCCGGAAGAGCGGGGCGAACGACCCGGCGAGACGAACGAGGCCGCGGGCAAACGGAAGCGCGCGGAGCGCGGAAGGGACTGCCGGCATCGTGCCCTCCGTCAGACTCCCGTCCGTCCTCGCGAACGCCCAGTGGTGCCGGCCGACGATGACCACTCCGTCTGCGCGGGCCATCCCCCCGAGGCGGGGCGCCGAAGCTGCGCTGTCCGCGTGCTCGAGCTGGGTCAGGACCTCGGCGATCTCCACCCGACCATGATCGCCAGACGCAGGCCGCCCGGCAAGTGCCGGGCGGCCCAGAAACGGTTCTCGCTGGTCCTAGTGAGGACCAGCTCCTATGGCTACCAGTACCCGCGCGAGAAAAAGCCGAGCAGCGCGAGCACGAGGACCACGATCAGGATGATCCAGAGGATGCTCATGTTCGAACCTCCCTTCGGGCTCGTCGTCGGTCGACTACGGCGTCGTGTGCTCGGAGTGACAACGGACGACGCGAGCGTCCGGTTACGGGTAGCTCAGAAGATGCCCTGGATGGGCCAGTAGAGCCCGGCGGCGACCGCAGCCGCCGCGGGGA
Source organism: Gaiellaceae bacterium (assembly GCA_036523555.1). GTDB lineage: Bacteria > Actinomycetota > Thermoleophilia > Gaiellales > Gaiellaceae > 3-1-20CM-4-69-9. The sequence goes on along the minus strand of DATDDZ010000300.1, from coordinate 3,411 downwards.
TCGTGAGCACCCACGCGAAGACGATGTTGCCGGCCACGCCCCACCGCATCGCCTGGTCGCAGACGTCGTCGCTCGCCGTGACCAACATGTAGATGTACTGCGGGACTCTAACCGGACGTTCACCAGTCGTCTCCCCACGCCCGCCCGCGATCGGGCGAGACTGGCGCGGCGAGCGGCCGGCGATCCACCCGGGGCGGCCACCGGGGATCGTCGGCGTTCGTCACCCGTTCGACCCCAGTTCGTTGCCGCCTCGCTGCCCACGGTCCTGCCTGTGAACGCAACACTGGCACGGATGCACGCAGACCTGCTGCTCTGCGAGCTCCACGCGCACACGACTTGGAGCGACGGGCATCTGACGCTCGCCGAAGTCGTCGACCTCTACGGGCGGAGCGGCTTCGACGTGCTCTGCATCACTGACCACACCGTCCGGCTGGACGACCCGATGCCCGCCGCCGTTGATCCGTGGACGTGGCCCGCGTATGCGACCTGCGTTCGGGCGGAGGCAGAGCGTGCCGCCGCCGAGTACGGCCTGCTCGTCGTGCTCGGGCTCGAGCTGACCGACAACGACGAAGACCCGGACCGGTCTGCGCACGCGCTCGCCGTCGGGCTCGAAAGCTTCGCCTCGATCGAGCACGGTCTCGTCCCGGCACTCGAGACAGCACGCGACCAGGGGGCGGCGCTCGTCGCCGCTCACCCGTATTCCGGCAGCGACGCCACGCCTCTGCGGCCGACGCGTAGGATCTGGCGCGAACGAAAGTCACTGAGCGGGCTCCTCCACCGCTACGAGCTCTTCAACCGGCGCGAGGCATTTGGCTGGGTCGCCGAGGAAGGGCTGCCGCCGATCGCAAGCGGCGACTTCCACCGCGCCGAGAACCTGTCGAGCTGGAAAACGCTTCTCCCCTGTGAGAAGGAAGAAGAGGCTGTGGTCGACTGTCTCCGATCACGCGCGCGCGTCTATCTGACGCCGTATGCAGCCGAGGATCGTGCCTCCGCTCAGCTGGCCGCCTGACGCGCGCTGTCACAACTTCGTAACCCAAGAAGCTTGACGCGTGGGACAGAATGGATCGTGGCTCGCGTCGAAGCGCCCCAATCGACAGGCGAGGCGCGGCCGCTCAACCGGGAGCTTTCCTGGCTGGATTACGACGCTCGGGTTCTCGCCCGCGCGACGGATCAAGCCCTGCCCCTGCTCGAGCGGACGCGTAGTTGCGCCTACTTCTCATCCAACCTGGACGAGTTCTTCCAGGTGCGGGTCGCCGGTCTCATGGGGCAGCGGGAAGCCGGTCTGCTCGTCCGCTCGCCGGACGGCCGCACGGCGCCGGAGACGCTCGCGGAGATCCGCGAGCGAACGCTCGAGCTGAGCGCCGAGCAGGCGAAGCTCTGGAAGCGAGAGCTCCGGCCGGCGCTCGCCGACGCGCGCATCGTCGTTGCGGAGGTGGAGGACTGCAACCGCAAGGAGCTCAAAGAGCTCGAGAGCGTCTTCGAGCGGGAGGTGCTCCCGATCCTCACCCCGCTCGCCGTCGGGCCCGGCCAGCCCTTCCCGTACATCTCCCCGCTCTCGCTCAGCCTCGGCATCTTCGTCCGCGACCCGGAGACGAGCGAGGAGCGCTTCGCCCGCGTGAAGGTGCCGGAGCTCCTGCCTCGCTTCCTGCCAATCGGCAAGCGCGGGCTCCTGATCCCGCTCGAACGGGTCATCCGGCACTTCCTGCCGCGGCTGTTCTCCGACATGGAGATCGTGGAATGCTGCGTTTTCCGCGTCACACGCGACGCTGACTTCGAGGTCTCGGACGAGGCCGACGACCTGATCGAGGCGGTCCAGGACGAGTTGCGGCGACGGCGCTTCGGAGACGTGGTCCGGGTCGAGATCGCCGGCTCCGCATCGACGAGGATGCTCGAGCGGCTCGCACTCGAGCTCGACGTCACGAGCGAGCAGATCTATCTGACCCAGGGCCTCCTCGACCTGGCCGAGCTGCAGGAACTGGTCGCGCTCGACCGTCCCGACCTCAAGGAAGAGCCCTGGTTCCCGATCACGCATCCCAGGCTCGCGGTCGCCGATGCCGACGGGCTCTTCGCCGAGATCAAGCGGGGGGACATTCTCGTGCACCACCCTTACGACTCGTTCGCCTCGAGCTTCGAGGCGCTTCTCCGCGCAGCGGCGAGGGATCCCGCGGTGCTCGCGCTCAAGACCACGCTCTATCGCACCAGCGAGGACTCCCCGGTCGTGCCGGCGCTGATCGAGGCGGCCGAGAGCGGCAAGCAGAGCGTCTCCCTGATCGAGCTCAAGGCCCGCTTCGACGAGCACCGCAACATCGGCTGGTCGCGCTCGCTCGAGCAGGCCGGCGTCCACGTCGTCTACGGCTATCCCAACCTCAAGATCCATGCGAAGACAACGCTCGTCATCCGCAAGGAGGGTGGCGAGCTGAGGCGCTACGTTCATCTCGGCACGGGCAACTACAACGTGCTCACTGCCCGTGCCTACGAGGATTACGGGCTCTTCACGGCCGACCCGGAGATCGCCGCCGACGTCGCCGACCTCTTCAACCTCCTCACGGGCTTCGGCCGGCCCCACGCCTTTCGCAAGCTCCTCGTCGCGCCGTTCGGCCTGCGGGAGGGGCTGATCGAGCGCATCCGCGCGGTGCGGAGCGCCGCCGCACGAGGCGAGCACGCACGGATCCGGATCAAGGTGAACAACCTGAGCGACGAGCAGGTGATCCAGGAGCTCTACCGTGCGTCGCAGGAGGGCGCCACCGTGGAGATCGTCGCCCGCAGCATCTGCACCCTCCGGCCCGGCCTCCCCGGCCTGAGCGAGGGCGTCCGCGTTCGAAGCATCCTCGGCCGCTTTCTGGAGCACAGCCGCGTGTTCATCTTCGAGGCAGGCGAGCAGAGAACCGTTCTGATGGGCAGCGCCGACCTGATGCCGCGGAACCTCGACCACCGCATCGAGCTGGTCGCCCCGGTCGAGGACGGCCGCGCGCAGCTCGAGCTCAACCGCGCCTTCGACGTCATGCTCTCCGACAACGCGTCCGCCTGGGAGCTGAGCCCGGAGGGGCGCTGGATGAAGCTGCGTCCCAAGAAGGGTGAGCGCAGCCGCCAGACCCAGAACGGCTTCATGCGCAGCGTCCAGGCCCGCGCTCGCCGCCGAGCCGGCTCACCCCCGTCGCGCTGATCGACTCGCTCCGATCCCTGCTCCACGGCGGCGCGCCGACCGACGCGCAGATCAAGATCGCGGTCGTGCGGGCCGGCGTCATCGACGTGGGAGCGAACACCGTTCGACTGCTCGTGGCGTCCAACGAGGAGGGTTCGCTCGCGGCGATTCGAGAGGAGCGCGTCCAGCTCGGCCTCGGCGAGGAGATCGAGCACTCGGGCCGGATCGGAGACGAGAAGCTCGCCGAGGCCGCAGCGACAGCAGCGTCA
>DATDDZ010000299.1:0-4919 GCA_036523555.1 Gaiellaceae bacterium | reverse complement strand
CTCCCGTGTCCGAGCACACGACGGATCTCCTGGTACTCCCACGGCGACATCTGCTCGAGCATGTCGAGCTGCCGCGTCACGAACTGCAGACAGAGCGCCGAGCGCCGAAGCAGCCGCAGCGCGGGCCCGACCTCACCCGCGCCAACGTGCGCTGTCGCCTGCGCGACCTCCGACGTGGCGAGCTTGAGCCAGAGCTCGGACGACTGGTGCACGGTCTGGAACAGAAGCTCGTCCGGGTGGATCCGCTCCTCCGGCGTCTTCTGCAGCGCGAGCAGGTCGTCTGTGCGCAGGTAGCGCTCGTAGTCCGACGCGCCCGGCCCGGGCAGGATCGGCTCGGCGAAATCCTCGTGCGTCTCGGTCGCCAAGGGAACCGTGCGGAGCATACTTCCCGCTGCGATGAGCGATCTGTTCTCTGACGCGGCGAAGCAGCGGCTGCCTGAGGTCGCGCCGCTGGCGCTTCGGATGCGGCCCGAGTCGCTGGACGAGTTCGTGGGCCAGAGGCAGGTTCTCGGCGAGGGATCCGCGCTCCGGCTCGCGATCGAGCAGGACCGGGTCCGCTCGGCGATCTTCTACGGGCCGCCGGGCACCGGGAAGACCACGCTCGCCCGGATCATCGCCCGGATGACCGGCGCGGAGTTCGCCGAGCTCTCGGCGGTCTCCGCCACGGTCGCTCAGGTGCGCGAGGTGCTGGCCGCCGCGCGGGAGCGCCTGGGGGCGCACGGACGGAGGACGATCCTCTTCCTCGACGAGATCCATCGCTTCAACAAGGCGCAGCAAGACGCGCTTCTGCCAGGTGTCGAGGAGGGCGTGGTCACGCTGATCGGGGCTACGACCGAGAACCCGTACTTCGAGGTCAACTCGGCCCTGCTCTCGAGATCGCAGGTGTACGAGCTCGAGCCGCTGTCCGTGGAGGAGCTTTCGGTCGTCACGCGGCGCGGCGCCGCGCAGCTCGGCACGGAGGTCCCGGACGAGCTCGTCGAGCTGATCGCCGCCCGTGCCGGGGGTGATGCACGTTCCGCGTACAACATCGTCGAGCTCGCGCTCCAGACGGCGCAAGGTGCGGGCGAGCCGCTGTCCGAGGCACATGTCGAGGACGCCGCCCGCAAGCGGCCACTCGTCTACGACAAGGCGGCCGACGCCCACTACGACTTCGTCTCCGCATTCATCAAGTCGATGCGCGGCTCGGATCCCGACGCGAGCGTCTACTACCTCGCGGCGATGCTGGAGAGCGGTGAGGACGCGCGCTTCATCGCGCGGCGCATGGTCGTGCTGGCATCCGAGGACATCGGGAACGCGGATCCGCGCGCATTGCTCGTCGCAGTGGCAGCGGCTCAGGCGGTCGAGCATGTCGGATTGCCGGAGGCACGGCTCAACCTCGCGCAGGCAGCCATCTATCTCGCGCGGGCGCCGAAGTCGAACGCGAGCTACGAGGCGCTGAAGCGCGCGACCTCCGACGTGCAGAACCGAGGCAACGTCCGCCCGCCGAAGGCATTACGCGATGCGAGCTGGTACGGACGCCAGCTCGGTCACGGCGAGGGCTACGTCTATCCGCACTCCGATCCCGCCGGCTTCGGCGTCGACAACCTTCCCGACGAGCTCAAGGGAACGACGTACTACGAGCCGTCGGGGAACGGCGAAGAGAGGAGATCAAGTGACGCTCGATCCGACGACGACTGACCCCGACAAGTACAAGGTGATCTTCGAGAACGACCGGGTCAGGGTGCTCGAGTATCGCGACAGGCCGGGTGACAGGACGAGCCCGCACGAGCACCCGGACAGCGTCATGTACACGCTGAGCTCGTTCGAGCGGAGGCTGATCTCCGGCGACAGGTCGGTGGAAGTGAGCAAGCAGCCGGGGGAGGTCAACTGGCTGTCGGCGCAGACTCACGCCGGGGAGAACATCGGCGACACCGACACCCACGTCATCTTCGTCGAGTTGAAGAGCGGCTAGTCCGAGCCGCGGCGGATTCGCTGCGAGGCGAGCTCGCCGAACGGCCCGCCCAGCTCCGCCCAGGCCGTCGCCACGCGCTCCGTGTCGTACTCGACGCGGCGGAACTCGAACTCACCGTCGTCATGCCGCAACGCGTACGCTGCGCGGGGGTCGCCGTCGAGCGGCATGCCGGCGCTGCCCGGGTTGACCAGGGTGGTGCGGTTCGGCCCCGGCCGCTGGAACTGCAGGTGGCTGTGCCCGAACACCACGGTCGTGTCGTGAACGCCGTCGAGCAGCCGCTCGTCGTCGTCACCAGGCTCGGCGCGGAAGCTCTCGACGTCCGACAGCGGCGAGCCGTGCGTGTAGAGGACGCCGTCGAGCTCGCAGCGGGTCTGCAGCGAGAACAACCAGCCCTCCTCCGTGTCGAGGCCGGATGCGCCCGCCATCAGTGCCTCCATCACGTCGGGACGGTCGAGCGGCGGATCCCTGAGCCAGCGCTCGCCGTTGCCGCGAATCCAGGTCGTCTCAGGCAGGGCGCGAAGGCAGTCGAGCGTCTCGTGCGGCCAGGGCGACCAGGAGCCGAAGTCGCCGCCGAGCAGATAACGGTCGGCGCCCATCGCCTCCGCGTCGCGGAGCACCTCTTCGAGCGCGACCAGGTTGCCGTGGATGTCGTAGAGGACGGCGAGCACTCCCTATTAGGCTCCCACAGGTGAAGATCGTGTGCCTCGTCAAACAGGTGCCCCGGGCGGACTCCATCGAGTTCGACCCCGAGACGAAGTCGCTCAAGCGCGAAGGCGTTCCGCTCCTACTGAACCCGTTCGACGCCGAAGCGGTCGCGCGGGCGGACCAGCTGAGAGAACAGGTGGGCGGCGAGGTGATCGCCATGACGATGGGACCGCCGCAGGCGGAGTCGGCCCTCCGCGCCTGCCTCGCGCTCGGAGCCGACCGCTGCATCCTTCTGTCCGACCGCGTCTTCGCCGTCGCCGACACGATCGGCACGTCGCGCACGCTCGCGCTCGCGATCGAGAAGGAGGGAGATGTCGACCTCGTTCTCTGCGGCCGCAAGACCACCGACTCCGAGACCTGGCAGGTGCCGCCGGAGGTCGCCGCCTTCCTCGAGCGGCCGCACCTGACGAGCATCTCCGAGCTCGAGCTGCACGGCGAGCGCATCCATGCAACTCGCGAGACCGACGACGGCTACGAGACCTACGAGCTCGACGGGCCGGCGGTGATCTCCGTCGCGTACGCGCGGGAGGCGACCGACGAGAGCGACGGCCGCATCGACACCTGGACTGCGGCCGATCTCGTCGGCGACGTGCAGCCGGACGACAAGCGGTTCGGCCAGACGGGCTCGCCCACACGCGTCCTCGCAGTCCGCGACGTCACGCCGGAGCGCAAGGGTGAGCTGTTCGACAACGCGGCAGACGCGGCGCGCCGCCTGGGCGAGCTCCTCGACGAGCGGCCGCGCGATCCGGCCTCGTGGGACAAGCCCGACCACATCGGCGAGCGGCCCGGCAAGAGCTACGACTGCTGGACCTTCGTCGAGTCGGCCGGCGGAAGCCCTACACGCGCGTCGCTCGAGCTCCTCGGCAAGGGGAGAGAGCTTGCAGGGAGCCTCGGTGGGAAGAACGTCGCGCTCGTCCTCGGCAGCTCCCTCGATCCTGTGGCGCGCGAGGTTGCCCGCCACGGAGCCGAGCGCGTCGTCATGGTCGACGACGAACGCCTCGCTGCCTATCACCCCGAGCTGTGGAGCCGCGTCCTGCGAGACGTCGTGGCGGCGAAGCGGCCGCACGTCCTCCTCCTTCCAGCGAGCAGCGTCGGCCGCGACGTCGGGCCTCGGGTCGCGGGCGAGCTCGAGCTCGGCATGACCGGCGACTGCGTCGGCCTCGGCATCGGCCGGGCGGGCCGGCTCGTCCAGACGAAACCCGCGTACGGGGGCAACATCGTGTCGGTGATCATGGGCGCGACCACACCGCAGCTCGCCACGGTGAGGCCACGCATGTTCCAGCCGCTCGATCCGCGCGACGTCAAGGCCGAGGTCGAGCGAATCGACGCAGGCGTCCTCCCGGAGCCACGCCTCGCGCTCGTCGCGCGAAACGGTACGGGTGCACGGGATCTCGACGCGGCGGATGTCGTGGTCTGCATCGGCCCGGAGCTCGACGAGATCCCGGCTGTCCCGGACGGACTGGCGATCGGCGGAACGCGGGAGATCTGCGAGCGTGGACTTCTGGCGCGCAACCGTCAGATCGGGCTCTACGGGCGTGCGGTCGCCCCGCGGCTCCTGGTCGCGGTCGGCGTCCCGGGCGACTTCGAGCAGCTGACGGGCTTCGTGAAGGCGGACGTGGTCGCCGCGATCAACGCCGTCGACGCCCCGATGCGGCACGCCGCCGACGTCGCGCTGACGGGCGACTGGCGAGCTCTCCTGCCGGACTTGCTCGAGGCACGCTGATGCAGCTCCAGCTGCACGAGTGGGGAGAGCGGACGGCGCCGCCGCTCGTCGCCCTGCACGGCATCGGCGGGTTCGGACGGCGCTTCCGCCGGCTGGCGGAAGACCATCTCGCGGAGCACTTCCGCGTGCTCGCGCCCGACCTGCGAGGCCACGGCTTTTCCTCCTGGGAGCCGCCGTGGACGATCGCGACGCACGTCGCCGACGTCCTCGAGACGATGGACCATGCCGGGGTCGAGCGGGCGACGTTCGTCGGACACTCCTACGGCGGCCGGCTGATCCTCGAGCTCTCGGGGCTCGATCCGAGCCGCATCGAGCGCGTGGTGCTGCTCGACCCGGCGATCGAGCTCCTGCCACACGTCGGCTTCGACTTCGCCGAGCGCGAGCGCACCGCCGGCACCTTTGCGTCTCCGGAGGAAGCGATCGACGACCGCCTCTCGGTCGGGAACCCGACACCGCGCGGGTTCGTGGAGGAGGACGTGCGCGAGCACCTGGTCCGAAACGGGGACGGCCGCCTCAGCTACCGCTACTGCCGCAGCGCCG
>DATDDZ010000298.1:0-1671 GCA_036523555.1 Gaiellaceae bacterium | reverse complement strand
TGGGAGGCGATAGCCGCCCGCTCCCGCTTCGGTGTCGACATCGCCCACCATGCCCGCACGGAGCTCGTCGGACGCGAGCGCGAGCTCGATGCCTTGCGAGACGCATTCGAGCGTGCCCGACACGATCGCATCCCCCAGCTCGTGACCCTCGTCGCCGTGCCCGGGCTGGGGAAGAGCCGGCTTGTGTACGAGCTCTCGAAGATCGTCGATGCCGATCCCGAGCTCGTCACCTGGCGCCAAGGTCGTTGCCTTGCCTACGGAGACGGCGTCGCCTTCTGGGCGCTCGGCGAGGTCGTCAAGGCACAGGCGGGGATCCTCGAGCAGGACAGCGTGGAGGAAGCCTCCGACAAACTTCGCGCAGCCGTCCTCAACGCGGTAGCCGACGAGAAGGACGCACGATGGCTCGAGTCGCATCTCCGACCGCTCGTCGGTCTCGAGACAGAAACTGGGCTCGGTGGCGACCGCCGTGGCGAGGCGTTCGCGGCCTGGCGTCGCTTTCTCGAGGCGTTAGCGGAGCAGCGGCCGCTCGTGCTCGTGGTCGAGGACTTGCACTGGGCCGATGACGGTCTTCTGGACTTCCTCGATGAGCTCGTCGACTGGTTGAGCGGAGTTCCGCTGCTCGTCGTCTGCAGTGCACGGCCCGAGCTGCTCGAGCGTCGGCCCGGCTGGGGCGGCGGCAAGCTCAACGCCTCGACACTCGGGCTCGCACCGCTGTCGAACGACAAGACCGCCCTCCTCATCTCGCACTTGCTCGAGCGCTCGTTGCTTCCGGCTGAGATCCAGCAGCCCCTCCTCGAGCGTGCGGAGGGCAACCCCCTTTATGCGGAGCAGTTCGCGCAGCTCTACCTCGAGCGCGGTTCGGCCGACGACCTCCCGCTCCCGGAAACGTTGCAGGGGATCGTCGCCGCACGCCTCGACGCTCTCTCGGCCGAGGAGAAGGCTCTGCTCCAGGACGCCTCCGTCGTCGGCAAGGTCTTCTGGGCCGGGGCATTGCGCAGAGTCGAACACGCCGCGACCCCACTCCTGCACTCGCTCGAGCGCAAGGGCTTCCTCACACCTCAGCGTCGGTCTTCGTTCGAGAGCGAGGGTGAGTGGGCCTTCGCGCACATGCTGCTGCGCGACGTCGCCTACGGGCAGATCCCGCGCGCGGAGCGCGCGCGGAAACACCGGGCCATTGCGGAGTGGATCGACACGCTTGGCCGCTCCGAAGACCACGCAGAGCTTCTTGCGTTCCACTGGGGATCGGCGTTCGAGCTCGCGCAAGCGACCGGCGAGGACACCGGCGACCTTAAGGAGCGGACGCGTCTCGCGATCCGCGCAGCGGGTGATCGCGCTTTCTCGGTCAACGCCTACCCGGCAGCAGCCTCGTATTACGGTGATGCGCTCGCCCTCTGGCCTGAGGACGAGGAGCTACCACAGCTCCTCTATCGGTACGCCGATGCGCTCTATGTGGCCGCCGACGAGAGGGCCCTTGGCGCGCTCGAGGAGGCGCGCGACGCGCTGCTTGCCTCAGGCGAGCGCGAGACTGCGGCAGAAGCCGAGATCGCAATCGCACGAATCTGGTGGCATCGTGGGCGAAGAGACGAGGTCTCGGCGCACGAGGCGCGGGCGGAGGAGCTTGCTGGTCGCGCCTCATCTCTGGCAGCGGCCCGCGTCCTCGCAACCATCGCT
>DATDDZ010000297.1:0-2676 GCA_036523555.1 Gaiellaceae bacterium | reverse complement strand
GCGCGCAGCTCCGAGTAGTACTCGATCCCCTGCCGATGGCGGCGCTTCCGCCGAATCCCCGCAGTGTCGACGAGCACGAAGGTGCGGTCGCCCCGCCTGAACACTGTGTCGATGGAGTCGCGCGTCGTCCCGGGCGTCTCCGACACGATCACGCGCTCCTGCCCGAGCAGTGCGTTGAGAAGCGAGGACTTGCCGACGTTCGGGCGCCCGAGGATGGCCACGCGGATGGCCTCTTCCGGGATCTCGGCGCGCCCGGTGCCGTGGAGGCCGGCGACGATCACGTCCAGGAGATCGCCCGTCCCGTGGCCGTGAAGCGCCGAGAGCGGAATCGGGTCGCCGAGCCCGAGCCGGTGCAGGTCGAGAGCGAGGCTGTCTTGCGCGGGGTCGTCGATCTTGTTCGCGATCAGGAGCACCGGCTTGCGCGCCCGGCGGAGAATCTCTGCGACCTCCTCGTCGCCGGGCGTCACGCCTGCGCGCGCGTCGACGACGAAGAGCACAAGGTCCGCCGCCGCCACCGCCTCCTGGGCCTGTACCGCGATCGAGCGGGTCAGCGGCGACTGATCGGCGATGTCGACGCCGCCGGTGTCGATGAGGAGGAAGCGGCGGCCGTTCCATTCCGCGACCAGTTCCTTGCGATCGCGCGTCACGCCGGACGTCTCGTGCACCACCGCGGCACGCGAGCCCGTGAGCCGGTTCACGAGCGTCGACTTGCCGACGTTCGGGAAACCGACGATCGCCACGGTGCCGAGCAGCGGCTCCCGCGCGATCTCGCTCACGACGGTGGGGTCGCTATGCGGGGCCGGCCTTGCTCGTGCGTCAGGACGAGAAAGTCGAAGAGGCGTCGAAGCTCCCGCTGGATCTGCTCCGATGCGGCGCGGTACCCGCGCGAGTTTCGCGGGTGGCCGGTGACATCGAGCGGCTCGCCGAACGCGATCGAGACGGGATGGAAGTTTCCGAACCGCCAGTCCTGCGAGCCGTGGATCGCGCCGCAGACGACCGGCGCGGCCTCCTGCACCGCGATCATGGCGGCGCCCGGGAGAACTCGGCCGGGCTCCCGCACCTGCCTCGTTCCTTCGGGGAACATGCCGAGCGTGTCGCCGCGGTGCACGACGTGGCGCATGATGCGAATGGCTTCGCGGTCGGACTCTCCTCGCCGTACGGCAAAAGTCCCGAAGATGCGAATGAAGGGGCCGACGATCGGATTGTCGTGGGCCTCCTGCTTTGCGACGTAGTAGACGGTCCGGGGGACGACCGAGCCGAGCGCCCACGGGTCGAGCCAGGAGAAGTGGTTGAAGCAGAGCACGAGCGGGCCGTTGGCCGGGATCCGTTCCCTCCCGTAGACGCGCAGCGGTGCAAAGAGCTTCACGAGTGCGCCGAAGCCCGGACGGCCGACGAGCCAGGCGGCCTGCGTCCGGTTCATCGCCGCGACGCTGCGAGCCGGTCGTGCACGAGCTGCTCGATGCGGCTCACGACGTCGTCGACCTCGAGGGCGCTCGTGTCGATCTGCTCCGCATCGGCCGCCGGCTGCATCCGGGCGGCGTCACTCTGGTCGCGCAGCCGCAGATCCGTGGCGAGCGCGTCGCTCCCGATGTCGGGACGCTCGGTCTGACGCCGCTTCGTACGGACGGAAGCATCGGCGTTGAGATAGATCTTCACCTCGGCGTCCGGCGCGACCACGGTGCCGATGTCACGTCCCTCGATCACGACATCGCCCTCGTGACCGAGCTCGCGCTGCCGCTCGCGCATCACCTCGCGGACCGCATGGTGTCGCGCGACCACCGGGACCTGCCGGTCGATGCTCGACTTGCGGATCGAAGCGGTGACGTCCGTCCCGGCGATCGAGACGCGGCCGGTGTCGCTGAAATCGACCGGGTTGTCGGCGGCGAGCTCCCCGAGCAGCCTGCCCTCGCTCAGGTCGATCCCGCGCTGCATGGCGAGCCACGTGAGCGCGCGGTACATGGCGCCCGTATCGAGGTAGCGGAAGCCGAGCCGCTCGGCGAGCCGCCGGGCGACCGTGCTCTTGCCTGCCCCAGCGGGGCCGTCGATTGCGACGATCATCGTCTCGAGACTGAGTCCAGGAGGTCGAAAAACCCGGGGAAGCTTATAGCTGCCGCGTCGGCGTCCTCGACGTCCACGCCCTCCCGCGACACCAGCCCGGCGACGGCCGCGAGCATCGCGACGCGGTGATCACCGCCCGAGTGGACACGTCCACCCTTCGGACGGGCGGGGACGCCCCGAACGTCGAAACCGTCGTCCCGGGCACTGATGTGACTGCCGAGCGCCCGCAGGGTCGTGGTCACGGCCTCGATCCGGTCGGATTCCTTCACGCGGAGCTCTCCTGCGCCGGAGAGCTTGCTGTCGCCGTGTGCGAGGCCCGCCGCGAGCGCGAAGAGCGGGAGCTCGTCGATCAGGCGCGGCACCTCTTCCGGCGTGACGTCGGTCGCGGTGAGCTCCGCCGACTTGACCTCCAGGTCGCCGACCGCCTCGCCGCCTGCGCGGCGCCGGTTGAAGACGCTGATGCGGGCGCCCATGCGCTCGAGGACGTCGAGCAGTCCCGTCCGCCGCGGGTTGAGGCCGACGTCGTGGATCGTGAGGTCCGAGCCGGCGAGCAGCGTGGCCGCGACGATGAAGGGCGCGGCCGCGGAGAAGTCGCCCGGGACGACGACCTCGTCGAGC
>DATDDZ010000296.1:0-4410 GCA_036523555.1 Gaiellaceae bacterium | reverse complement strand
CGCAGCGATGAAAAGGAAGTCGGAGAGGCGGTTGAGGTACGAGAGGACGAGCGGATTGATGCCGTGCTCACCGTCTGCCGCGAGCGCCTCGCGTTCGGCGCGCCGGCAGATCGTGCGCGCGACGTGCAGGCGGGCGGCGGCCTCCGTGCCGCCCGGCAGGACGAAGCTCTTCAGCTCCGGGAGGTCGGCGTTGAACTCGTCGCAGAGGTGCTCCAGGCGATCGACAGCTGCCTGCTCCACCCGCAGCCGGTCGGTGACGCCGTAGGGAACGCAGAGATCGGCGCCGATGTCGAAGAGCTCGTTCTGTATCCGCTCCAACGGTTCGCGCAGGCGCTCCGACGGCGTCGCCTCGGCCAGGACGACGCCGAGAGCCGAGTTGAGCTCGTCGATCGCTCCGAAAGCGCCGATCCGGCAGTCGAGCTTCGGCACCCGCGAGCCGTCGCCGAGGGAGGTCTCCCCCGCGTCGCCCCCGCGCGTGTAAATCCGCGTGAGGCGAACCGGCTCGTCGCGACGGCGCGAGCTCATCGGACCGCCAGCGAGCGCTCCGTCAGTCCCAGGATCGAACGTGCGATCACGAGGCGCTGTATCTCGCTCGTTCCTTCGTAGATCTCCGTGATCTTGGCGTCGCGGTAGTACCGCTCGACGGGGAACTCCTTCGTATATCCGTAGCCCCCGAGGATCTGAATCGCCTCGGCCGTTTGCCGGCGGGCCATCTCGGAGGCGTAGAGCTTCGCTTTGGCGCCCTCCTCCGTGTGCTTGCGGCCCTGCTGCTTGAGCCACGCCGCGCGATAGACGAGGAGCCTGGCCGCGTCGATCTCCATCGACATGTCGGCGAGCTTGTGCTGGATCGCCTGGAAGTCCGCGATGCGGTGCCCGAAGGCGCGCCGCTCGGCCGCGTACTCGAGCGCGACGTCGTAGGCGGCCTGCGCGATCCCGAGCGCCTGCGCGGCGATGCCGATCCTGCCGCCGTCCAGCGTCGCCATCGCAACGCGGAAGCCGCGATTCTCCTCGTGCAGGAGCCGGTCCCTGCCGACGACCGCGCTCTCGACGACGAGGTCGTTCGTCACGGACGAGTTCAGGCCGAGCTTCTCCTCGTCGCGCGTGATCGTCACATGCTCCGCGTCGAGGATGAACGCGCTCACGCCGCGCGCGCTCGCGGTCTCCTGGTCGGTGCGGGCGAACAGGAGAAACGTCCCTGCGTGCCGACCGTTCGTGATCCACTGCTTCGCGCCGGAGATCGCCCATCCGTCGCCGCTCGGCTCCGCTTTCGTGCGGAGCGCGCCCGCATCCGAGCCGGCCTCGGCCTCGGTGAGCGCGAACGCCCCGAGGTGCTCGCCGCGCGCGAGTGGAGGGACGAAGCGTGACTTCTGCTCGTCGGTGCCGAACATGAGAATCGGCAGGGTCGCGGCGCTCGTGTGGACTGCGACGGTGACGCCGACGCCCGCGTCTGCGCGTGAGAGCTCCTCGAGCACGACGATGTAGGACACGAAGTCGGATCCCGCGCCGCCGTATTCCTCCGGGACGCAGACACCCATCAGGCCGAGCTCCGCGAGCTTGGCGAACAGCGGACGCGGAAACTCGTGGTCGCGATCCCACTGTGCAGCGTGCGGGTCGATCTCGGCGCGCGCGAAGTCGCGGGTGAGCGCCTGGATCTCGCGCTGATCTTGCGTCAGCTCAAAGTCCACGATGAGAAGCTAGCGCTTTCGCGGGATGCCCCTGCCCCGGCGTGCCGGCGGCGCCTGGGCCCTCCCACCTTCACTTCACCCCGTCGAGAGCTCGCGGCGGACGCGCCGCAGATCCTTCTCGGCCCGGATGAACGCGTCTACCACCGCCGGATCGAACTGGCGCTTCGACTGCCTCACGATCTCTGCGCGGGCGGCGGCCCAGCTCATCGCCCGCCGATAGGGGCGATGGCTCGTCATCGCGTCGAGGGCGTCCGCGACCGCGAAGAGCCGGGCGCCGACGGGAATCTCGTCCCCCGCCAGCCCGTCCGGATACCCCCGCCCGTCCCAGCGCTCGTGGTGCGACCTCACGATCTTCAGCCCCTCGCCCTTGAGGAAGGCGACACCGGCCAGCATCGCCTCGCCGAGAACCGTGTGCGTCTGCATCCGCCGGCGCTCCGCCGAGCTGAGCGGGCCGGGCTTCCTGAGGATCCCGTCGGGGATGCCGATCTTGCCCACGTCGTGGAGCAGGAAGCCGTACGGCACGCTCTCATCCGACGCGACCTCGGGCTCCTCCAGCTCCCGCGCCAGGCTCGAGGCGTACTGCTGCACCCGTTGCGAGTGGGCCCTCGTGCCCGTGTCCTTCGACTCGAGCGCGCTCGCGAGCGCGGACACCGTCTGGAGGTACGCGCTCTGCAACAGCTCTCGCTGCCCTCGCTCCACCTCGAGCAGCTGGCGAAGGTCGCGCGCATAGAAGAGAAGCTCCTCCTGTCCGGCCGCTCCGCGCTTCCGCGACCGGAACGGGACCCCCTGGAGGCCGCCGGCGAGCCGCTCCGTGATCGACACGAGCTCGAGCGGGCTGAAGGGCTTGCGGAGGAAGGCGTCCGCCCCCGCACGCCGCGCGGAGGCACCCGTCCCGTCGTTCGAGCCCGTTAGAAGGACGATCGGTATCGCCGCCGTCGCCTCCGAGGCCTTGAGCTCCGCGCAGAGCTCGAGCCCGCTCTTCCCCGGCATCCGGACGTCGAGCACGATCACGTCGGGACGGGACGCGTCGATCTTCCGCCGGGCGACGTCCGCGTTCTCCGCTTCGACCACGTCGACGTCCGCGACCTCGAAGGTCGTCCTCAGCAACAGGCGAAGCGCAGGATCGTCGTCAACGAGCAAGATCCTCAAGGCGGCGGGACCTCCCTTCCCTACAAGGTCAAGTTGTCGGCAGCGCGGCGGGGACACTTGAGCCTTCCCTCAGGAAGAGTGCCCGCAGGGCTCGAATCCTGCGCCGCGCTCCGCAAGGGCCCGCGGTCAGGAGTAGTCGAAAAAGCCCGAGCCCGACTTCCGGCCGAGCTTGCCTGCCTCGACGTGCTCGCGCAGCAGCGGGCACGGAGCGTACCGGTCGTCGCCGAGCCCCTCCTTCAGGACCTCCATGATCGCGACGCAGGTGTCGAGGCCGATCAGGTCGGCGAGCGCCAGCGGCCCGAGCGGGTGCGCGAAGCCGAGCTTCGCGATCGTGTCGATCGCCTCGGCCTCGGCCACGCCGTCGTGGAGCGCCCAGACCGCCTCGTTGATGAAGGGCATCAGGATCCTGTTCGAGACGAACCCCGGGAAGTCGTTGGCAACCGCCGGCGTCTTGCCGAGGTCGCGGGCGAGCTCGGTGATCGCGTCGGCCGTCTCGTCCGAGGTGTCGCGGCCCCGGATGATCTCGACAAGCTGGAGGACCGGCACCGGGTTGAAGAAGTGCATGCCGATCACCCGGTCGGGCCGCGAGGTGATCGCGGCCAGCGATCCGATCGGGATCGACGACGTGTTCGAGGCGAGGATCGCCTCCGGCGGGAGGACGGCGTCGGCGCGCCGGAAGACCTCGTGCTTGACGTCGGCGTCTTCGACGACGGCCTCCACCATGAGATCGGCTGGGGCGATCTCGTCAACCTGAGCGACCCGCCCGAGCACCTCCGCCGCGGGCGGCCCGCCTTTTTCGGCGAGCCTGGCGAGGCTCCTCTCCATCGCCCCGAGCGCGCGTTCGGTCGCGCCGGGCTGCGCGTCGTAGAGCGACACCCGCCGCCCGGATGCGGCGACGACCTGGGCGATCCCCCCGCCCATCTGGCCCGCGCCGACGACGAGGACGTGCTCGAAGCTCAAACTTCGAGGAGCAGCGCGTCGCCCTGCCCGCCGCCGGAGCAGATCGCGGCCAGGCCGAGCCCGCCGCCGTTCCGGCGCAGCTCGTGGATCATCGTGCCGAGGATCCTCGCCCCGGAGGCGCCGATCGGGTGGCCGAGCGCAACGGCGCCGCCGTTGACGTTCACCTTCTCGGGATCGGCGTCGAGCATCTTCACGGAGTTGAGGACGACCGACGAGAAGGCCTCGTTCACCTCGACACGCTCGACGTCGCCGATCGTCTTCCCCGCCTTGGCCAGCGCCGCCTTGCCGGCCTTCGCCGGCGTGCGGGCCAAATAGGCGAAGTCGTCCGCGACGTACGCCTGGCCGATGATGGTCGCGAGCACCTCGAGCCCGCGCTTGCGAGCGAACTCCTCGCTCGTCACGACGAGCGCCCCCGCCCCGTCGTTGACGCCGGGCGCGTTCCCCGCCGTCGTCGTTCCCTCGGGATCGAAGACGGGCTTCAGCTTCGACAGCTTCTCGTACGACGTGTCGCGGCGCGGCCCCTCGTCGACGGCAAAGTCGCCGACGGGGACGATCTCGTCGCGGTACTTGCCCTCGTCGATCGCGGACACCGCCCGCTCGTGCGACCGCAGCGCCC
>DATDDZ010000295.1:0-6043 GCA_036523555.1 Gaiellaceae bacterium | reverse complement strand
CCCGGAGCCGATGTTCAGACCGCAGGGCGACGAGGGAGTGACCTATGCGGAGAAGATCACGGCCGCGGACCGGGCGCTCGACTGGAGCCGTCCGGCCGAAGAGCTCGTCAACCGCGTGCGCGCGCTCTCGCCGCACATCGGAGCGAGAGCCGAGCTGCGCGGGAAGCCGGTGACGATCTGGGCAGCATGCGTCGTCGACGGTGAGCTCGTCCCGGTCGAGATCCAGCCCGACGGCGGGCGCCGCATGACGTACGACGAGTTTCTCCGCGGGCTTCGATGACGGCGCGCGAGGCGGCCTACCAGGTCGTCCTGCGCGTCTTCGAAGACGACGCGTACGCAGACCGCGCGCTGCGGAGCGCGGCCGTCGGGCTCGAAGGCCGCGACCGCGCGCTCGCGCAGCGGCTCGCCTACGGAACGGTGCAGCGCGTGCGCACGCTCGACCATGCGATCGGCACGCTCGGGAAGCGGCCCGTTCGCAAGCTCGATCCTCCGGTTCGCGCGGCGCTTCGGTTGGGTGCCTACCAGCTCGGCTTCACGGACGTTCCCGAGCACGCGGCTGTGAACGAGACGGTCGAGCTCGTCCGCGCGGCGAGGCTCGAGCGGGCGGTGGCGTTCACCAATGCCGTGATGCGACGGTTGGCGAACGGGATCGGGCCGCTTCTGAGCTCGCTCTCGGAGGGAGCTCCGGACGAGGCCGCGCTGAAGCATTCGTATCCGGACTGGGTCGCCGAGGTCTGGTGGGACGAGCTCGGAGCCGACGGCGCCCTCGCCCTCATGCGCGCACAGAACGAGCCGCCCGAGCGCGTCGTCCGCATCAACAGGCGGAAGGAGGGTCCCGTCGAGGGGCGGCCCGACCCCGACCTACCGGACGCGCTCCACGTCGAACGGGTCGACGAGGCCGCGGTCGACGCGGGCCTGATCTGGCCGCAGAGCCGTGGCTCTCAGCTGGCCGGGCTCGCGGTCGGCGCGCAACCGGGAGAGCGTACGCTCGATCTCTGCGCGGCGCCGGGCGGCAAGGCGACGCAGCTCGCCGGTGACGTCGTCGCCGTCGAGCTGCATCCGGGTCGTGCACGGGAGCTCGAGGAGAACTGCCGCCGCCTCGGCGCCGCCAACGTCACCGTCGTCAACGCCGACGCGACGAAACTCCCGGCCGAGCTGGCCGGATTCGACCGCGTGCTCGTCGATGCGCCGTGCTCGGGTCTCGGTGTCCTCGCGGGCCGTCCCGATCTGCGCTGGCACGCACGCCCGCTGCCCGACCTTCAGCTCGAGCTCCTGCGCGTGGCGGCGGAACGCGTCAAGCCGGGCGGGACGATCCTTTACTCCGTCTGCACCATCCACGGGGAGGAGACCGATGCAGTCGTCGACGGCTCGGGTCTCCGCGCCGATCCGCTCGGGGAGGAGTGGCCGCAGTTCCGGGACCCACGACGTCCCGAGTTCCTCCAGACCCTGCCGCACGTGCACGGCACATCCGGCTTCTTCATCGCGCGCCTGCGCGCGTAGTCTGCGCAGGGCGATGGGCTGGAACGACTGGGTGAGGGGCGTCGAGGTCGAGCCGTCACTGTACGCGGCCGACCTCGCACGGCTCGGCGAGCAGATCGGCGTGCTCCTAGGGGCCGGGGTGCGGATCTTCCACTTCGACGTGGGCGACGGCCACTTCGTCGAGCCGATCACGATCGGCCCTATCGTCCTCCAGTCGATCTCGGCTCGCATCCACGAGGCGGGCGCGATCGTCGACTGCCACCTGATGACCGAGACGCCCGAGAAGCACTTCGAGGCCTTCGCCAAGGCGGGCGGGGACAGTGTCACCGTGCATTACGAGGCGTGCCCGGACCTGCGGGCCACCGCGGGTCAGGCCCGCGCGCAGGGCCTGCAGTTCGGCGTCGCCTTCAAGCCGAAGACAGCCGCGGCCGAGGCCGCCCGCGCGGCGGCCGACGCGGGAGCCGACCTCGTGCTCTGCATGAGCATCGAGCCCGGGTACTCCGGGCAGGCGTTCATGCCGGAGGCGTACGAGCGCATTCGCACGACGCGGTCCATCCTCCCCGACGAGATACACGTGCAGGTGGACGGGGGCATCGGGACCGAGAACATCCGCGACGTGCGCGACGCCGGGGCGAGCCTCTTCGTCGCCGGCTCCGCGATCTTCGCCGCCGGCGATCCGTCACACGCTTACACGCAGCTGGCGGACGAGATCGCATGAGCTTGGAGCGCGCGCTCGAGCTCGCCGAGCGAGGGCGCGGAACGACACATCCGAATCCCGTCGTCGGAGCCGTGGTCGTCCGCGATGGCGAAGTGGTGGGGGAGGGATGGCACGAGCGCAAGGGCGGGCCTCACGCGGAGGTGGTGGCGCTCGACGCATCTGGGGACCGTGCGCGTGGCGCGACGCTCTACGTGACGATGGAGCCGTGCGCCCACCACGGCTCGACGCCGCCGTGCACGGACGCGGTGCTGGCGGCGGGCATCGCGAAGGTGGTGGCGGGCTCGCTCGACCCGAACCCGGAGGCCGGTGGGGGACTGGAAGTGCTGCGCGCCGCCGGAGTGGATGTGGAGCACGCCGACTCGGCCGCGGCACGCGCCCAGAACGAGGCCTGGCGGACGTGGGCCGCCGCCCGGCGGCCGTTCGTGATTCTCAAGCTCGCGCTCACGCTCGACGGGCGAGCCGGGATTCCCGGCAGGCGGTGGGTGACCGGTGAGGAGTCGCGGCGGCGCGTCCACAAGCTCCGCGCAGAGGTCGACGCGGTCGCGGTCGGAATGGGGACCGTGCGCGCCGACGACCCGAAGCTGACCGCGCGGGACGTTGGAGCCGATCGACAGCCGCGGAGGCTCGCGTTCGGCCGAGGGCCGCTGCCCGAGGGCTCGGAGCTGGAGCTGCTGAGCGGCCCACTCGGGGACGAGTTGGCCGTCCTCGCCGCCGATGGCGTCCAGTCAGTGCTGCTCGAAGGCGGGCCGACGCTCGCTTCGTCGTTCCTTCGGGCGGATCTCGTCGACAAGGTGATGCTCTTCGTTGCGCCAAGGATTGCGGGCGCGGGCGTCGCTTTCTCGCCCGAGCTCCCTGCGCCGACCGGGCTACGACGGTTGCAGGCTGAGCGGGTCGGCGACGACGTGCTGCTGACCGCCTACGTGCACGAGCCCTAGGCCTCCTCTCGCGGCGTGAGCCGCACCGTGCGCGTCGCGTGACGGGCGAGGTCGTCGAGGCGAGATGCATCCTCGCGCCCGAGGGCGAGCACGAGCGCGCCCATCTCCGGAAGCTCCGACGCAACGAACTCGAGTAGCAGGAGCGAGCCGTCGTCGGCGGAGTGGAGATCGTCGAACACGAGCAGGAGCGGCTGCTCCGAGGCCTCGGCGCGCACCGCCTCGGTCACGGCCTCGAAGAACTGAAAGCGCGCGGCCTCGTCGCCTGCCGCCGGCTCCGGCAGTGGATGACCGGCGTCCCGCATCGCCTGCCGCCAGGGCCAGTACGCCGGCGCACCTCCACCGGCCCACCCGCGCCCCCAGAGGATGCGAACGCCCCGCTGCTTTGCCAGGCTCGCGACCTCGTCCGCGAAGCGCGTCTTCCCGCTGCCCGCCTCACCGACGACGAGGAACAGACGGCCGCGCCCGGCGAGCGCATCGTCGAGCCCGGCTCGAAGGAGTGCGAGCTCCTCGTCGCGGCCGAGAATGGGTGAGGAGGCCATCCGTCCCGGCCTGACGCCGGAAGCGGCCGCGGTCGCCGCTCGCGCCGGGAACGGCGCGTCGAGCGCCGGGTCGTGCTCGAGAATCGCACGCTCGAGCTCGTGCAGCGCCCGGCCGGGCTCGATGCCGAGCTCTGCGAGCAGCGTCCGGCGCGCGGCGCGGTACGTCTCCAGCGATTCGGCCTGCCGCCCGGCACGGTAGAGCGACAGCATGAGCTGCCAGCGCAGCCGCTCACGGAGCGGGTGCTTGGCCACGAGCGCTTCGAGCTCCGGCACGAGCTCGACGTGGCGGCCGAGCGCCAGATCGGCCTCGATCCGGTCCTCCAGAGCCGCAACGTGCAGCTCCTCGAGGCGCGTGATCTCCTCCTGCGCGAACCGCTCGTAGGTGAAGTCCGACAGCGGGGCGCCTCGCCACAACGCGACGGCTTTCCGGAGCTGCTCACCGGCGTCTGCGTGGTCGCCGGCGGCCAGCGCCGCACGCCCGTCTGCCAGGAGCCGCTCGAAGCGGTCGCGATCGAGCTCGCCGGGCGCGATCCGGAGCTCGTAGCCGGCGCCGCGCGTCAGCAGGGTGTCCGTCCCCCCGGGAAGCTCCTTCCGAAGCGCGGAAACGCAGTTCTGGAGCACCTTGGCGGCCGTCGCCGGAGGCTCCTCGCCCCAGAGCGCGTCGACGATGACGTCCCGGCTCACCACCTCGTTCTCGTGGAGGATCATCAGGGCGAGGACGGCGCGTTGCCTTGCCCCGCCGAGCGAGAGACGTCGCTCGCCGTCGAACGCCTCGAGCGGCCCGAGGATGCGGTAGTCCATTCCGGCTCCTGAACCTACACCGTCACGCGCGGTCTGTTACCGGGCGGTGGGCGGCTGTGGGTCTGGCGTGACGGCTCCGTTACCACCGTCCGCGACTCTCGTGACGTCGTGTCAGAGGGAAAGGGAAGGAGCATCAAGATGAACCGCACGTTTTTCCGACGGCGAAGGCGTCTCGTGCTCGGTCTGGCGTTCGCGGCTCTCGCGGCGCCCGCCGCAGGCCAGGCGGCCTCCGGCCTCTACGTCGACGGGCCGACGCCCGGGATCTACTCGCATACGGACTCGCAGCAGTCGATGATCGACCGCCACCGGGCGCTCGGGAACCTGAGCTTCTCGAGCAAGGTCGACGTGTCGCAGCCCGCGGTCGACACGAGCATGTCTCGCAGCCTCGACCTCGGCCCCGTCGATCCTTGGGCCTTCAGCCTGATTCACAAGACCGTCGAGCCGACGATCACGCCGCTTCAGGCCGACGGGATGCGTCTGAACGCAATCGCCCAGGCGTACAA
Organism: Gaiellaceae bacterium; assembly: GCA_036523555.1. Classification (GTDB taxonomy): domain Bacteria; phylum Actinomycetota; class Thermoleophilia; order Gaiellales; family Gaiellaceae; genus 3-1-20CM-4-69-9. Next base: position 1,068 of record DATDDZ010000295.1, on the reverse strand, counting down.
GGAGAGCGTCGCCTCGAAGACCGCGGCGCAGCCGGCCAAGGCCGTGCAGTCCGCCACGTCGACCAGCTTCAACTGGAACGACGCCGGCGTCGGCGCCTCGATCGCCTTCGGAGTCGCGCTCCTGCTGACGCTCTCGGTCGCTATCGGCCGGCGGCGTCACACGCGAACCGATCGCACGGGTCTGGCGAGCGCATAGCTGCCACAAGTGGGGGAGCGGGCCAGCGGCCGGCCCGCTCCTTCCGCGCGTCAGTAGCCTTGTCGGCGTGTTCACGGGAATCGTCCGCGAGCGTGCGCGGGTCTCATCCTTCGACGACTGCAGGCTCGTCGTCGAGAGTGCGCTCGAGGCCGAGATCGGCGACTCCGTCTCGGTCGACGGTGTGTGCCTCACGGTCGTCGGGGCCGAGGACGGGCGGCTCGAATTCGACGTGGTGCAGGAAACCGTCGCTCGGACGAAGCCGTTCGGGAGCGAGGTGAACCTGGAGCCGGCCCTTCGCGCGGGGGATCCTCTCGGGGGGCACTACGTCCAGGGCCACGTCGACGGCGTGGGGACAGTTCGCTCCTCGGTACCGGAAGGCGAGGGCACGCGAGTCTGGATCGACGTCGACGACGGCCTCCGCCGCTATCTCGTCGAGAAAGGGTCGATCACGGTCGAGGGCGTCTCGCTGACGGTCGCCGCGCTCGACGGGCGCGGCTTCGCCGTCGCGCTCGTGCCGCACACGCTGGAGGCGACGACGCTGGGGAGCCTCCATCCCGGTGACGAGGTCAATCTCGAGACCGACGTGCTCGCGAAATATGTCGAGCGGCTCCTGGCCCCGGATACGATTTGACGTGATGGCTGTACTGCACGAAAGCGCTTTCGCGACCATCGAAGAGGCGATCGAGGACATTCGCCAGGGGAAGTTCGTGGTCGTCGTCGACGCGGCAGACCGCGAGAACGAGGGCGACCTCACCATCGCGGCGCAGTTCGCGACGCCCGAGGCGGTCAACTTCATGACGAAGGAGGCGCGCGGCCTCATCTGCCTCTGTCTCACGGAGGACCGCTGCGACGAGCTTCTGCTCCGCCAGATG
>DATDDZ010000294.1:0-4613 GCA_036523555.1 Gaiellaceae bacterium | reverse complement strand
AGTCCTTGGCGAGCTCGGGATCGAGAAGCCGCTGGTCGTGGCCGCCGAACGCTGGGCCGGACTGCAGCTCGGTGTCGACGCGGCCGCCCGCTGGACCGAGGTCCCGAGCGATCGGGTCACCGAGGCGGCGGGGCGAGTGGGCGACGGTGTGCTCGCGGTTGGGGGCGGCAGCGCGATCGACCTGGGCAAGGCGGTCTCGGCGGAAACCGGTGTCGAGCTGGTCTCCGTCCCGACGACGTACTCGGGTGCTGAGTGGACGACGTTCTTCGGCATCCGTGACCCGGATCGCAGGATGCGCGGCGGGGGCGCCGGCGCGCGCCTCGGCGGCGTCGTCTACGAACCGGAGCTGACGCTGTCGCTCCCGCGTGCCGAGACGGTCGGAACGGCGCTGAACGCCCTCGCGCACTGCGCGGAGGCCCTGTACGTCGCCAATCACAACGCCGCTGCGGACGCGCACGCGCTGGCAGGGGCACGGCTGATCGGCGAGTGGCTGCCCCGGGTCGTCGAGTCGCCGCACGAGCTCGAGGCGCGCACGAGCCTCCTCGAGGGGGCGATGGAAGCAGGGATGGCCCTCGGCGGCTCGATGCTCGCCCTGGGGCATGCCATCGCGCAGGCGCTCGGCGGGCGCTACGGGCTTCCTCACGGCGCGATGAACGCCCTCGCCCTCCCCGCCGCGCTTCGCTTCAATGCCGAGGCGGCCCCCGGGGCCGTGGCCCGTTTCGGCGACGCTCTCGGCACCGACGATCCAGCAGCGCGCGTCGAGCAGCTCGCGCGGCTCGGCGGGTTCGAGCGGCTGCGGGACTTCGGCGTGCCCGAGAGCGACCTCGGCGAGGTCTCCCGGGCGACCGTCGAGCGTGCTGGGGCGAAGGCGAACCCGCGCAGGGCGACCGCCGAGGACGTAGAGTCCCTCCTGCGCTCGATCTATTGAGATAGCTAATACGTCGGATTAGTCTTGACGTGGTAGAGTCCGCCCGTCGTGGCGGACTCCTCCTTCGACGTGCTCGTGGTCGGGAGCGGCGCTTCCGGCCTTGCAGCCGCCGTCTCTGCGGCCCACGCGGGATCTCGGGTCGCTCTCGCCTCGAAAGGGGCGCTCCAGTCGTGCAACTCCGCCAAGGCGCAGGGCGGCATCCAGGCGGCGTTCGGTGAGGACGACTCGCCAGAGCAGCACGCAGAAGACATCTGGCGCTCGTCGCACGAGACGGCCGACCGCCGCCTCGCCGAGGTCCTGACCGGGGAGGCCCGGTCGGCGATCCACTGGCTGGAGGAGCTCGGCGTCGAGTTCACCCGCGAGAACGGCGGCTACCGCCTCGCCCGCTGCGGCGGCGCGTCGCGGCGGCGTCTGCTCCAGGTCGGTGACCGCACCGGCCATGCGATCACGGCGGCTCTGCGCGAGGCGGTCGAAGGCTCCGACATGCACACCTTTCCCAAGTCACCGCTCGTCGACCTCGCGCAAACCGAGAACGGCTGGCGCGCACGCTGCGGGGACCACGTGATCGATGCCACGACGGTGGTCCTCGCGGCGGGCGGGCGGTGCTACCGCGTCGCGGCAGAGCGCGGTGAGCTGTCGACCAACCATCCGGGCGCTACCGGCGAGGTGACGCAGATGGCCGTCGACCTCGGTGCCGAGGCGCGCGACCTCGACGCACTGCAGTACCACCCGAACGGCGGCGCGTGGCCCGGGAACATGCAGGGCTACTCCATTCCCGAGACCACACGCGCCTACGGCGCGGTGCTGCTCAACGCGGACAGCGAGGAGTTCACCGACTCGCTCGGCCCGCGTGATGCAGTCAGCAAGGCGATCTTCGACGAGGTGGAGCAGGGCCGCGGTGTCGAGACGCCGGACGGACGCCCCGCGGTCTACCTCGACACCACCCGGATACCGGAAAGCGACGCGAACGTCTCACTCCCTTACATGCTGCGTCGCTACCGTGCCGGCGGAATCGACCCACTGCACGAGCGGCTTCTGACCTATCCCGTCCTCCACTACCAGAACGGAGGCCTCGTCATCGACGAGAACGCCGAGACGACGCTCGAGGGCATGTTCGCGTGCGGCGAGATCGCGGGCGGCACGCACGGCCGCAACCGCATGATGGGCAACAGCCTGCTCGAGTGCTGTGTGTTCGGACGTCGCGCGGGCAGGGCGGCGGCGGAGAGGGCCCACGCATGAGCACGATCACCACGACCGACCTCGAAGCCGCGGTCGAAGACGCTGCGGCGCACCTGTACGTGTGGGCGCTGAAGGACATCCCGCAGGACCTGCGAGACGCGCTCGCCGCTGCGGCCGAGAAGGAGACATCGGTGCCCGGGCAGCGTGTTCTCCAGACGATCCTGAAGAACGTCACCGTGGCCGAGACCGAGAAGAACCTCGTCTGCCAGGACACCGGCATCGCCGTGTACACGTGCCGGGTAGGGGAGCATTTTCCCCTGCATCCGGCGCGAATTTACGCAGCATTGAAGACCGGCACCGAGCGCGCGACGGTCGAGCATCCGCTGCGCTCGAATGCAGTGCACACCATCACGCGCGAGAGCACCGGGCCCAACACGGGCTACCGCCTCCCGATCGTGCACTGGGAGTTCATCCCGGACTGGGACGGACTCGACGTGAAGTGCGTGCCGAAGGGATCCGGCAGCGAGAACATGAGCTTCCTCAAGATGTGCGTCCCGGCCGACGGGGTGAAGGGAATCAAGAAGTTCGTGCTCGAGTCGATCGTCGGTGCCGGCGGCAAGCCGTGCCCGCCCGGCATCGTCGGCGTCGGCATCGGCGGCAGCGCCGACTACGCGATGTATCTCGCCAAGGAGGCGATCGCGCGGCCGGTCGGCACGCGGAACCCCGACCCACATGTCGCGAAGCTCGAGGACGAGCTCTACGAGCTGCTGAACGAGACCGGCATCGGGCCGATGGGCCTCGGCGGCGACGTCACCGTCCTGCAGTGCCACGTCGAGCATGCCGACACGCACATGACGCTCAACCCGGTGGCCGTCAACTACCAGTGCTGGGCCGCGCGCCGCGCGTCCGCACACGTCAAGGCCGACGGCGAAGTGGATTTCGACCGTGACTTCTAAGCGGATCACGTTTCCGACGAGCGAGGCCGCGATCCGCGAGCTGCGCGCCGGCGACGAGGTTGTCGTCGACGGCCACATCATCGGCATCCGCGACCGCACGCAGATCCGGATCTTCGACCAGGGCGTCGAGCCGCCGCTCGACCTCCGCGGCGCGTTCCTCCTCCACACTGCCCCCGGGGTGCGCAAGCTCGGGCCCGGCAAGTACGAGAAGGTCTGCATCGGCACCACGACCTCTGCGCGGATGGTGCGCTTCACGGAAGGTCTCGGCGCGCAGTACGGCGTCCGTGCGATCTGCGGAAAGGGCGGGCTTCCGGACGAGGCGATCGAGCCGATGCGCGAGCACGGGATGGTCTACTTCGCGATCGTCGGCGGGGCGGCCGCGCTCGAGACGACGCAGATCGAGGAGATCGAGGAGGTCTACTGGGAGGAGCTCATGCCCGAGTGCCTCTGGAAGTTCCGCGTCAAGGACTTCGGGCCCCTCATCGTCGGCATCGACTCGCACGGCAACTCGCTCTTCCACGATGTGCAGGAACGAGCGCAACAGAAGCTGGAGGAACTGTATGAGCGGCTTTGATGGTTTCTTGGATCTTCCGGCGCGGCCGGGGAAGCCGAGGACGGAGGGCCTCACGCATGTGATCGACAAGGGGCTGAACCTCCGCGAGATCGAGGGGATGTTCGACACCGCGGGCCAGTACGTCGACATCGTCAAGCTCGGCTGGGGCACGAGCTACGTCACCAACAACCTCGAGAAGAAGATCGCCCTCTATCGCTCGTTCGACACGCCCGTCGTGTGCGGCGGCACGCTCTTCGAGGCCGTCTACGCCCGGGGCAAGATGGACGAGTTCAAGCGCTGGCTCGTCGAGCAGCGGTTCTCGCACGTCGAGATCTCCGACGGCACGCTCGAGATCCCGCGTGACCGCAAGCTGGAGCTGATCGCCGAGTTCGCCGCCGATTTCACTGTCCTGTCCGAGGTCGGCTCGAAGGACGCCGAGGTCAACTACGCGCCCTACCTCTGGGTGGAGTGGATCCAGGAGGAGTTGCAGGCCGGCGCCTGGAAGGTGATCACGGAGGGACGTGAGGGCGGGACGGCCGGCATCTACCGGCCCACGGGCGAGATGAGGACCGGGCTCGTCGACGAGATCGCGCACACCATCGACGTCGCGCAGCTCATCTTCGAGGCGCCGTCGAAGTCGTCGCAGGCCTGGTTCGTCAAGCACTTCGGCCCGAACGTCAACCTCGGGAACATCCCGCCCGACGAGGTGATCCCGCTCGAGACCCTCCGGCTCGGGCTTCGCGGCGACACGCTGAGGGAGGTGCTGCTTGGCGACCACGCCGGCGCTCCGACTTCCTGACGTCGAGGCGATGAGCGCCGAGGAGGCGCTCCTCTGGGCCTACGAGCAGTTCGGCGACCGCATGTGCCTGACGTGCTCCTGGCAGCGCCAGTCGTCGGTGCTCGTACACATGGTCTACGGCGAGCTCGGGCTGAACGTGCCCGTGGTCGAGCTCGACACGCAGCTCTTCTTCAAGGAGACCTACGAGACGCGCGACCG
>DATDDZ010000293.1:0-5830 GCA_036523555.1 Gaiellaceae bacterium | reverse complement strand
CCAGCAGGTCGTCGAGCGTGACCTCGGCGCCCGCGGCGACCTCCTCGTCGGTGGGCGGGCGTCCGTGCTTGGCCGCGAGGTCGCGCTCGACGCGCACGAGCTTGCGCTCGAGCTGCCCGATATGCACCGGGATGCGGATGGTGCGGCCCTGGTTGGCCAGCCCGCGCTGGATCGCCTGGCGAATCCAGAAGGTCGCATACGTCGAGAACTTGTAGCCCTTGCGCCAGTCGAACTTCTCGGCGGCGCGGACGAGCCCGATCGTGCCCTCCTGGATCAGATCGAGGAACGGCAGGCCCTGGTTGCGGTAGCGCTTCGCGATCGAGACGACGAGACGGAGGTTCGCCTCGACCATCTCCTGCTTCGCGCGATGGTCGCCGCTCTCGATCCGTTTCGCGAGCTCGACCTCCTGCGCAGCCGTCAGCAGGCTCACGCGGCCGACGTCCTTCAGGAAGAGCTGGAGCGAGTCTGCGGAGAACTCGAGCGCAGCCGCTTCGGCTGCGTCGTCGGCGACGACCTCGACGGCCGCGTAGAAGTCCGCCGCGGCCTCAGCGCTCAGCTCGTCGGCCGGCTCGGCCTCGGCTTCGTCGTCCTCGTCCCCGACAGGCTTCTCGAGCGACACCGGGGTCTGCGCGCTGCGACGGATTTGCTCCACCTCGTCGCCGCTGAGCTCGAGATCGAGGCCGATCTCCGCCGACGTCGGCTCGCGGCCGAGCTCGGCTCGTAGCTTGCGCTCGGACCGGACGATCTTGTTGAGCTTCTCGACGACGTGGACAGGCATGCGGATCGTTCGCGCCTTGTCGGCCAGCGCGCGCGCCACCGCCTGGCGGATCCACCACGTCGCGTACGTGGAGAACTTGAAGCCCTTGCGGTAGTCGAACTTCTCCGCGGCACGAACAAGGCCGATCGTGCCCTCCTGGATCAGATCGAGGAACGGGAGGCCCTGGTTGCGGTACTTCTTCGCGATCGAGACGACGAGGCGGAGGTTCGCCTCCACCATCTCCTGCTTCGCGCCGTGGTCGCCTCGCTCGATCCGCTTCGCCAGCTCGACCTCCTGCGCGGCCGTGAGCAGGTCGACCTTGCCGATGTCCTTGAGGAAGAGCTGCAGCGCGTCGGTCGAGACCTCGCGCGGCTCTTCGACCGGTTGTTCCTCCTCGGCCGCACCAGACACGACCTCGATGTGCAGCTCCTCGAGCGCGTGGTAGAAGTCGTCGATCTGAGACGCCTCGAGATCGAGCTCGTCGAGCGCGACGGCGATCTCGTCGGCCGTCAGACGGCCGTGCTCCTTCCCCACCTCGAGCAGCGCTCTGGCGTCGTCCGACTCCAGTAGCTCCCCGACGCCCTTCGGTGCCACCGTCTCCTCGGTTGCGCTCACTCCGTTCCCCCCTCGTGGACCGGCGTTTTGGCGATGCCGCACTGTGCCAGCTACCTGTACCAAGCGCCATAGGCCGAACGGCTCATCTTTGTTCCAAAAAGTCCTAGCGGCCGTCTAGGGCTTACGAGCTGCCCGGAGAAGGGTAGCGGCCCGCTTACCAAGCAGTGTTTTCGGCCCTTCAGAGCGTGCGAGCGCCAGCTCGCGGCGGGCACGGCCGAGGTCACCGAGATAGATCAGGAGGACGCCGAGGTGAAACCGAACCGTCTGGGCACGCGGAAAGCGGCGGGCGAGGGGACCGAGCTGCGAGAACGCGAGCTCCGGCCGATCCTTGTCGTAGAGCCCGACGGCCCGAGCCGTCAGCGCCTCGGGATCGTTCGGCGCCGCCCCCACGGCGGCCATGAACTCGCGTTCCGCCGAGACCGGGCGAAGCGCCCTCTGATACTCGGCGCCCCGGAGAAGCCTGACCTGCGCGGCCGACCGGGCCGACACGAAGCTCGGCACGAACGGCGGGAGGCCGGGCGGCGTGTTCCGGTGCCGCAGATCCTCGGCGCGCACGGCCGAGGGAGAGTCGGGCTGCACGCGCTCTGCGTCCCGCCAGGCGCGCTCGGCGTCCGCCTCCTGGCCGGACAGCGCGAGGGCGAGGCCGAGCTCGAGCCGGACCAGCGCGACGTTCGGGCGCCGTGCTGCGACGACGCGGAGCCGCCGCACGGTCCCGGCCGGCCAGGCGGCGAGCGCAGCCCGCACATCCCGGGACACCTCGGCCGGCGCGGTCGGATCCGAGGCGAACGGAGGTGGCTTCGAGCTCGAATGGGCTACCTCTGACCGCGTGGCGAGCGTGATGCCGACCGCGAGCCCCGCGGCTGCCGCGGCGGCGACCGCGACGACCAGGATCACGTGGCCGCGGGATGACAGGGAGGTCACTAGGGCGGGAACTATGCCCGCGAGATCGACGTCCCGGAGGAACGCCCGCGTGTCATCGGCAGCCGAACCGACGCAGACGAGCCCGCCCCGATGCGATCGCGCGAGCGCGCGTGATGCGTTTCTCCGGGCGGCAAGGGTCTTCGCGGAGAACGCGCCGGGATCGCGCTTCGTCCCCGTCTGGGACGCAGACGTCGACAACCGCCGTTTCGTGTGATCTCGCCTGGTACGCAGCCGCTATATTTCGGAAAGCAATGCCTGGCTATCGAGAGTTGCTCCAGCAAGTCCGCGCCGAGATCTCCGAGGTCGATGCCACGCGCGCGCGCCAGGTTGTCGACGCGGGCGACGCGCTGGTGGTCGACGTGCGCGAGCAGGACGAGTGGGACGAGGGGCACATTCCCGGTGCCGTGCACATCCCGCGCGGCAATCTCGAGTCTCGGATCGAGCGGGCCGCTCCCGACCGGGACCGCGCGATTCTCCTCTATTGCTCGGTGGGTAACCGCTCCGCCTTTGCGGCGAAGACACTCGCCGAACTGGGCTACGAGGACGTCGTGTCGCTCTCAGGAGGCTTCACCGACTGGAAGCGAAACGGGTTCCCGGTCCAGCTCCAGACAGGGCTCGACGCTCCTCGGCGCGCGCGCTACAGCCGCCATCTCCTGATCCCCGAGGTCGGCGAGCAGGGGCAACTCAAGCTCCTCGACTCCAAGATCCTGCTGATCGGCGCGGGTGGGCTCGGGTCGCCCGCCTCGCTCTACCTGGCCGCCGCGGGTGTCGGAAGGATCGGGATCGTCGACGCGGACGTCGTCGACGAGTCGAACCTGCAGCGGCAGATCGTCCATTCGACGGAGCGGCTCGGCGAAGCGAAGGTCGAATCGGCCAAGCAGACGATCGAGGCGCTCAACCCCGACGTCGAGGTCGTCGCCTACAAGGAGCGCCTGACCTCGGAGAACGTCGAGCGGATCCTTGCCGACGGCTGGGACGTCATCGTCGACGGCGCCGACAACTTCCCGACCCGCTACCTCGTCAACGACGCGTCCGTGTGGCACGGCATCCCTGTCGTCCACGGGTCGATCTATCGCTTCGAGGGCCAGGTAACGGTCTTTCAACCACACGCGGGGCCGTGCTATCGCTGCCTCTTCCCCACCCCGCCGCCGCCAGAGCTCGCTCCTTCGTGCGCCGAGGGCGGCGTGCTCGGCGTGCTTCCGGGCGTGATCGGGTCGCTGCAGGCGAACGAGGCCCTCAAGCTCGCGCTCGGGATCGGCGAGCCGCTCGTCGGCAGGCTGCTCCTCTTCGACGCGCTCTCTGCAGAGCTCAACGAGGTGAAGCTCCGGCGCGACCCGGAGTGCCCGGTCTGCGGCGAGCATCCGACGATCACCGACTACGTGGACTACGTGGAGTTCTGCTCGGGGACGAGAGAACCGGCGTGACGCAGTGACGAAGATCCGCATACCGCCGACGCTGCGCGAGACGGTGCAGGGCGAGCGCGAGCTCCCGGCCGAGGGCGACACCGTGCGCGAGCTGCTCGACGACCTCCTCAGGCGTTTCCCTGCGCTGCGGCCGCAGCTCGTCGAGGACGGAGACCTCGCGCCCTTCGTGAACGTCTACGTCGAGGGCGAGGACGTTCGGACCCTCGACGGCCTCGAGACCGAGGTGCGGCCCGGCTCGACCGTGATCCTTCTGCCGGCGATGGCCGGTGGAGCTCAGCTGGAGGAACCTCCCGGTTCCCCCAGACCCCTTCCACCGGTCCGCTTCGCGGACAGGCGGCTGACACCGCCGGCCGGTGGCTGACACGCACGTCGCGCAGAACCTCCTCGAGCTCGTAGGGAACACCCCGCTCGTCGAGCTCGAGCCCGTTGGAGACGTTCGCGTCTACGGGAAGCTCGAGGGGCAGAACCCGACGGGATCGATCAAGGATCGTGTCGCTAAGGCGATGATCGAGGCAGCGGAGGCCTCCGGGGAGCTCGCGCCCGGCCGGGAGCTACTGGAGCCGACGAGCGGGAATACCGGCATCTCGCTCGCGCTCGTGTCCAAGCTCAAGGGCTATCCGCTCACCTGTGTCATGCCGGAGACGGCGACCGAGGAACGCAAGCGCCTGCTTCGGCTCTACGGCGCACGGATCGTGTTCTCGCCCGGCGCCGAGGGCTCGAACGGCGCGGTCCGGCTCGCCCTCGAGCTGGCGGCCCGCGAGCCCAGGTACTTCATGCCCTTCCAGTACGCAAACGAGGCGAACCCCGGTGCGCACTACCACGGCACGGGAGCGGAGATCGCCGCTGCGCTCGACCGAGTCGACGTTCTCGTGGCGGGCCTCGGCACGGGCGGCACGCTGATGGGTGCAGGCCGCCGGTTGCGGGAGAGCTTCCCTGACCTCGTCGTCGCGGCCGCCGAGCCATTGCCGGGTGACCCCGTGATCGGCCTCCGCTCCCTCGACGACGGCTACGTTCCGCCCATCCTGGACGTGTCCAAACTGGACAGAAAGGTGCTCGTCACCAACGAGGAGTCCGTGCGTGAGATGCGGCGCCTGCTCGACGAGGATGGGATCTTCGCCGGCGTGTCCGCCGGGGCCGTCGGCCATGTTGCGCGCAAGCTCGCCGGGGAGCTCGACCACGGCGTGGTCGTCGCCGTCCTCGCGGACGGCGGCTGGAAATACCTCTCGGCGAGCTTCTGGGAGACGGAGGACGTCGAACGGGCGATGGAGAGCACCGTCTGGTGGTGATCCCGGCGGACGTGCGCGCCGAGCTCGTCGCGCACTCCGAGCGCGAGGCTCCCAATGAGGCCTGCGGGCTGGTGCTCCTTCGAGACGGCGTCGCCGAGCGCTACGAGCCCGGGCGCAATGCCGCCTCGTCGCCGTACCGCTTCGAGCTCGAGTTCGACGATCCCGAAATCTGGTTCGCCGAGGACGACGGCTACGAGCTCGCGGTCTTCCACTCGCACATATCCGCGCCCGCACGTCCGTCTCGCACGGATGTCGAGAACATCGGGCTCTGGGCAGGGAAGCCGTACCTCGTCTACTCCCTGCAGAGAGACGATCTGGCCGCCTTCCGCATCGAAGCCGGCCAGATCGAAGCGCTCCCGATCAGGTGACCCGGAAGGTGCCCTTCATGCCGCTCGCGTGATGCGGGTCGCACTGATACGTGTACTTGCCCTTCTTGAGCGTGATCGTCCAGGTCGTCTCGCCCTTGAACGACACACCGGTCTTCTTGTTCAAGCCCGGGCCGAACAGATGGAAGTTGTGGATCGCGGCCTTGTCCTCGACCTTGATCTTGTAGGTGCCGGCTTTGATCGTCTTCAGGTCTTTTCCGCCCTTCTTCACCTCGATCGAGTAGCCGGGACCGACCTCGCCGGTGAGAGCGGTAGCCGCGCCCTGCGCGGGGACGAGGAAGACGACCGCCGCGAGGACGGCGACGACGAGGGACGACAGTGTCAAACGGATCATGGAGCTCCTTCTCGTAGTTGGCCTTACCCGACCGTGTACGCGAAGGAGCCCCGAGCGGATTGGCTATGAGGTGACGGTGAGCTTGCCCTTCATGCCGGCGGCGGCAT
>DATDDZ010000292.1:0-6348 GCA_036523555.1 Gaiellaceae bacterium | reverse complement strand
GTCGAGGCCGAGTACCGCACGCAGACCGTCCTGCACAGCTCGATGGAGACGCACCAGTCCGTCTGCCACTGGGAAGGCGACGGCATCACGATCTACATCTCGACCCAGTACATCTGGGGCATTCGCGACGCGATGGCCGCGAACCTCGGCCTGCCACCCGACAGGGTGCGCGTCGTCTGCAAGGCGATGGGCGGCGGCTTCGGCTCGAAGAACGGGCCCGGCGACTACACGCCGATCGCGGCGGAGCTCGCGAAGCGGACCGGCCGGCCGGTGAAGTGCGCGCTCACGCGGCGTGAGGAGAACGTCGCGGCGGGCAACCGGAACGCGACCATCCAGCGGCTCACTGCCGGGGCGAGGGCCGACGGGACGCTCGTCGCTCTCGGCGGCGAGTTCGTCAACGCGATCGGCTTCGGCGGCTGGTCGTCGAGCACCGAGGGCCCGATGAAGATGCTCTACGCGTGCGAGAACGTCCGCACGACGCACTACCCGACGAAGCTGAACCTGCCGCCGATGGCCGCGTTCCGCGCGCCCGGCTTCGTCGAGGGCACGTTCGCACTCGAGTGCCTGCTCGACGAGCTCGCGGCGAAGCTCGGGATGGACCCGCTCGAGCTGCGCCGACGAAACTACGCGGACTCCGACCGGGTCGAAGAGCGCCCGTTCTCTTCCAAGAACCTCGCGGAGTGCTACCGCCGCGCCGAGCCGCACTGGGCGAAGCGCGACGAGGTGCGCGCGCGGAGCAACGGCCCGTGGAAGCACGGCATCGGCCTCGCGTCCCAGATCTGGTACGGCGGCGGCGGTCCGCCGTCCTATGCGTGGATCCGCGTCGGGGCCGACGGGCGTGCCCAGGTCGTGACGGCGATGCAGGACATCGGCACCGGCACGGGCACCGCGATGGCGCAGATCGCCGCCGAGGAGCTGGGTGTCCCTGTAGATCGCGTCCAGATCTCGCTCGGGGATTCCGCGCGCGGCCCGTACGCGTCCATCTCCGCCGGCTCGTCGACCGTGCCGTCGATGGGTCCCGCGGTACGTTCCGCCGCCGCCGACGCGAAGCGCCAGATTCTCGAGATCGCGGCGCAGCGATTCCACCTCGAGGAGGGCAAGCTCGACATCCGGGACGCGCAGATCGTGTCCTCGGACGGTGGGTCGTGGCCGCTCGAGGAGATCACCGGACTGCTCGAGGACGGCCAGATCCTCGGCCAGGGCGCCCGCGGGCCGAACCCTGCCGGAATGCAGGTCCTGACGTTCGGCGTCCAGGTTGCGGAGGTCGCCGTCGACGTCGAGACCGGCGAGATCCGGGTCGACAAGGTCGTCGCGATCCACGACGTCGGCCGCGTGATCAACAGGCTCGGCGCCGAGAGTCAGGTCGAGGGCGGGATCATCCAGGGAATCGGCCACACGCTGTCCGAGGAGCGCATCGTCGACCCGGCGACCGGCTCGATCCTCACGCAGACGCTCGACGCCTACAAGATGCCCACGATCGCCGACGTGCCCGAGATCGTCTCCGAGCTCGTCGACGTCCCCGACCCGCATCTGACCAACCTCGGCTCGAAGGGGCTCGGCGAGCCGCCGATCATCCCAACGGCGGCCGCGATCGCGAACGCGATCCGCGACGCGACGGGTGCCGACGTGCGCTCGCTGCCGATCACGCGCGAGGAAATGCTGCGCGCTCTGCGCGAGGCGCGCGAGCGGGCGAAGGAGCGGCGTGGAGCTCCTGCGGCCGTCTAGCGCCGAGGAGGCGCAGGCAGCGCTCGGCAACGGCTCGGTCGCGCTGGCCGGCGGAACCGAGCTCGTCCCGCTCATCCGTGAGGGGCTCGTGCAGGCCGACACGCTCGTACACGTCTCCGCGGCCGTGCCGCGCGGGATCGACGGGAGGACGATCGGCGCCGGCACCACGCTCGCCGAGCTCGAAGCCGACCCGGTCGTTCCCGCGACGCTGCGCGAAGCGTGCTCGCTCGCCGCGTCGCCCCAGCTGCGGTCGATGGGGACGATCGGCGGCAACCTGCTCCAGGCGACGCGCTGCTGGTACTGGCGCCTCGGCTTCGACTGCTGGCTGCACGGCGGAGAGCGGTGCCTCGCGAAGGACGGCGCGCATCGCGAGCACGCGATCTTCGGGAACGACCTCTGCGCGTCGGCGCATCCGTCGGACGTCTCCGCTGCGCTGCTCGCCCTCGGTGCGACGGTTCGGACGACGAAGCGCGAGCTTCCGGTCGCATCGCTCTACCGGCTTCCGACCGACGACGATCGCAGCACGACGACGCTCGCGGCGGACGAGCTGATCCTCGAGCTCAACGTTCCCACGCCGGACGCCTCGACCTACCTCAAGGCGATGGACCGCAAGAAGTGGGCCTTCCCGCTCGTCGGCGTCGCCGCCGCGCGGACCGCCGGGGAGACGCGCATCGCGCTCGCCGGTGTGGCTCCCATCCCGTGGGAGATCGACTCGGTGGAGGAGCTCGAGGGATCCACCCCGCTGCCGGGCACCGCGTACAAGGTCGAGATCGCGCGCGCGCTCGTGCGCCGCGCGCTCGATGCAATAGCACCCGCAAGGTGAAACACGCCGCACGGCTTGTCGTCGCCGTCGGCGTCCTCGTCCTCGCCGCGTGCGGCGGGAGCGGAAAGCAAGCATCGAAGTCCGCGTGCCCGACAACCGGAGCGAGGGCGACCTTCCCGCTGCTCGACAAGTCGAAGCCGCACACGGTCAGCGTCCTCACCAACTACGGCTCTTTCGACATCCGGCTCGACGTCGAGGACTCGCCGTGCACGACGTCCTCGTTCGCTGCGCTCGTGCGCAGACGCTTCTTCGACGGGACGCGATTTCACCGCATCGTGCCGGGGTTTGTCATCCAGGGCGGCGACCCGACCGGGACCGGACGTGGGGGCCCCGGTTACACGGTCGTCGACGTTCCGCCGAAGAGCTCGCTCTACACCGAGGGCGTCGTCGCAATGGCAAAGGCGCAGAACGAGCCTGCTGGGACAGCGGGCAGCCAGTTCTTCGTCGTCACCGGCGCCGACGCGGGACTCCCGCCCGAGTACGCGATCCTCGGCGTCGTCACCAAAGGGCTGAAGGTGGTGGAGAAGATCGGCAGGTTCGGCAACCGGCAGACGGAGCAGCCGACGCGCAGGGTCGTGGTGCTCCGCATGACGCTCACATGATCTCGGCGATCGTGCTCGCGGCGGGTGCCTCGACGCGTTACGGATCGCCGAAGCAGGAAGTCCTGCTCGAGCCGGTGCTCACGCGAGTGCGAGGCAGCGCGGAGATCGGCGAGATCGTCGTCGTCCTCGGCGCGCACGAGGTCGAGTCGAGTGCCCGCACGGTTCATTGCGCGGAGTGGGAACGCGGCCCGGGGACATCACTTCGCTGCGGGCTGGCCTCGCTCGGCGAAGACGTCGAGGCGGCAGTGGTGATCCTCGGCGACGGGCCTGACCTCGATCCGAAGTCGATCGACCGCGTCGTCGAAGCGTGGCGCGCGGGCGCGGGCGATCGCGTCGCGGCGGCCTACGGCGGCGTCCGGCTGCACCCACTGCTTCTTGCACGTAGCGCGTGGGCCGGGGTTCCGGACGAGGGCCTGCGCGGCGTGCCGGCCACACTGGTCGCCTGCGACGACCTCTCACCGCCGGGGGATGTGGACTACATCCAGGAGTGAGCGAGCGGGCTACTCGAGCGGCGTGCGCAGCTCGGCGAGCCTCCGCTTGAGCTCGACCGGCATCGGCTCGACCACGGCCTGGTGCACGAACTGCCGCAGCTTGACCTCGAAGCGGTAGCGCTTCCGGCAGTACGAGCAGCTGTTCAGATGCTCTTCCGCCTCGGCGCGTTCGGCGTCCGTGAGGACGCGGTCCATGTACTGCTGCATCACTTCCTCGCAGTGCGCACACGGGTCGTACGCCGTCATGCCGCCTCGCCTCCCGCGGACTCGGCCATTGCCTGCTTCAGGATACGCCGACCCCGATGGAGACGCGACATCACGGTTCCGATCGGGATGTCGAGGATCTGCGCGGCATCGGCATAGGTGAAGTCGCCGATGTCGACCAGGACGACGACGTCGCGAAAGTCGTGCGGAACCTCGGAGAGCGCATCAACGACGTCATTCTGAGAAAGCCGCTGGACGACGCGCTCCTCGTCCGAGACCCCGTCGCCGCTCGACTCGAGCTTGTTGTAGAGGAAGTAGTCGCCTTCCTCGAGCGGCTGCGAGTCGGGAGTGCGCTGCTGTCGCCGGCCACGGTCGATGTTGAGGTTCGTGAGGATCCTGAGGAGCCACGCGCGGAGGTTCGTACCGGATTGGAAGGAGCGCCAGCTGCGGAACGCGCGAGCGTAGGTCTCTTGCATGAGGTCTTCGGCCTCCTCGCGGGAGCCGACGAGATGGCGGGCGACCCGATAGACCTGATCCGAAAGTGCAAGAGCATCCTCCTCGAAACGCACGCGGTCGCGCGCGTCGGCTGCGATTCGCCTTGCGTCGGGCTCCTGCGTCGTCTCGCTCACCCGAGCCACCCTAGCAAGGCACTCCACGCCCTAAAACGCCCGCGGGGCCGCGGGAATTCCTCGTGCGTCAGGCCGGCTCGAGCTCGCGGAAGCCGCCGCGTGCCATCGCTTCGAGCAGCGCGTCCCGCGAGGTCCGCTCATCGTCATAGGTCATCGACACCTGGCCCATCAGATTCGCGGTGGCCGACTCGAGACCGTCATGTCCTTCGAGCACGCCGGCGAGGCGCATCACGCAGTTCTCGCAGCGGATGCCGCTGACCTGGATCGTCTCGCTCACCGTCGCCACGGTCCTACGCTACCGACCCTTCGACGAGCTCCGCGCACACCGCCTGCAAGTCCTGCGAGCGTCCGATCTCGAGTTGCCGGTCAGCCTCACAGCTCTCGGGATTCAATCCATTTGCGGCGACGGGAAGATCACGCACGAGCGCTGCTGCAGTCAGCGCTTCGTCGCGGTCGGGATGGATCAGCTTCCCGTGTGGCCCGAAGCGCGCCGCGGCCCAGCGGTTTTGCGCATAGACGCCGCGCTCGGCGGGATCGAACGGCCGCGGGGGTGCGTCGATCGCCCACTCGCAGAGGTCACGCAGCAGGCGCACGAACTCCGCGGCCGTCTCTGCGGAGGTCGGCTGGTCGGGCGCGCGAATCTCGAGCGTTCCGAACTTCGGGTGCAGTCGGACGTCCCACCAGAAGCTCGTGTAGTCGTTCGCGAGACCGCTCGCCGTGACACGGTGAACGAAGGCCTCCCAGTCCGCGTAGCTCCGAAACGCCGGCGGGGCGCCGCTCCGCGGAAGCAATCCGAGCACCTCGGCGCGCGTCGAAAGGAGGCCGGTCTCGCGGCCGGCGAGGTAGGGCGAGTTCGCAGCGAGCGCGAGCACGAGAGGCAGCCAGGGGAGGACGTTCTCGAGCACGCGGAAGCACGTATCCGCATCGGGCATCCCCACGTGCACATGAAGCCCGCTGACTCCCTGCCGCCGGGCGCTCGCGCCCGCATAGGCGACGAAGTCGCGGTAGCGCTCGACCGGTGCGATCTCCTGCTCCTCGGGGATACTCGTCGGCCACGAGCCCGCGGCGGCAAGCCGCAGGCCGTTCGCCTCGGCAATCCGCTGCGCTGCGCGGCGCAGCTCGACGAGCCGCTCGGCCGCTTCGTCCGCGGTGGCGCTCAGGTCGGTCGCGAGCTCGACGACGGAAGCATGGAGCTCGGTCTTCAGCACGCCGGGAAGCGCTCGACCGTCGGCACCAGCGACGATCCTCTCCACTTCGGGGACGAGCTCGAACGTCTCGGCATCCAGGATCCACAGCTCCTCCTCGACGCCGACGGTCAGCGAGGAGCCGAAGTGCTGCTCGATCACCTCACGCGCACGCCGTGAACCGGCCCGCCCGCCGCTTCCCAGGCGTAGTACGACGCGCTCGGCCCGAAGGCCGGGTCGTAGGGATCGATACGCGGATTGCGCCCGACCTCTTTCGCCCGCTGCGCGTGATGAAGCAGGTTCGGGTCGTCACGTTGCTCCCACACGAGGATCAGATGCGCCGCGGTCATGAACACTGCGACGTACGCACAGCCCTCGGCAGGACACGGGAAGGGATCGGTGCGGACGCAGAACCAGCCCGTGCGGTCTGCGCTCGGGTCGTCGCGCCACAGCTCCTCGTCCTGGGCGAGCTCCGCATCCGCGATGAAGACGCGGCCCGGCTCGATGCGCGCCTGCTCCACCCGGGTCAGGCTACCTATCGCACCGTGTTCTCTTCAGGCACTCTAGGGCCAGGGTCCGGGTAGCTCGGTCCGCAGCCGCAGTCGGACCGGGCGTGGAGCGCGCCTCGTCGCGCGCCCACTCGGGCCCTTAGCTCGGCGTGAGCCCGAGTCGCTGCGCGAGCCAGGCAGC
>DATDDZ010000291.1:0-7596 GCA_036523555.1 Gaiellaceae bacterium | reverse complement strand
ACTGATACGCGAGCAGCTTCGGGTCGGCGTCCCCGTCGTGGATCGCGCGGAAGACAGTGTCGATCGCCTTAGCCTGGCCCTCGGCCTGCAGGATCGCCGCCTGCCTTTGCCCCTCGGCCCGGAGGATCGCGCTCTGCTTCTCCCCCTCCGCCGTCAGGATCTGTGACTGCTTGACGCCCTCGGCCGTGAGGATCGCAGCGCGCTTCTCGCGGTCGGCGCGCATCTGCTTCTCCATCGTCTCCTTGATCGACGACGGCGGGTCGATCGCCTTCAGCTCCACGCGGTTGACGCGAATCCCCCACTTCCCGGTCGCCTCGTCGAGAACGCCGCGCAGCTGGTTGTTGATCTCGTCTCGCGAGGTCAGCGTCTTCTCGAGAGCCATGCCGCCGATGACGTTGCGGAGCGTCGTTACCGTCAGCTGCTCGATGCCCTGGATGTAGTTGGCGATCTCGTAGGTGGCGGCCTTGGCGTCGGTGACCTGGAAGTAGATGACCGTGTCGATGCTCACGACGAGGTTGTCCTCGGTGATGACCGGTTGAGGATCGAACGAGACAACTTGCTCGCGGAGATCCATCATGTCCCGGATCCGGTCGATGAACGGGACGACGATGGCCAGCCCGGGCGTGAGCGTGCGCGAGTAGCGCCCGAGACGCTCGACCACGCCGGCCCGCGCCTGCGGCACGATCCGGATCGTGCGCGCAAGCGTGAACAGCACCAGCACCGCGACGATCAGGAGCACGATCAGCCCAGCGGTCATTTCTCCACCTTTCTACTGGTAGACGAGAGCCGTGGCGCCCTCGATCTTCGCGACCTCGACGCGTGCACCAGGTTCGTAGACCTGGTCCTCCATGTACGAGCGCGCCGACCATTCCTCGCCGCCGATCCGGACACGACCGCCGTTGACGTCGACCCTCTGCAGGACGACGGCCTTCGTACCCTCCAGCGCGGCGGTTCCAGTGCGGAGCGCGGCCGGCATGTGCAGGTGACGCCGCGCGATCGGTCGCAGCAGCCATACAGATGCGACCGATCCCGCGATGAAGACGATCAGCTGGACGGCGCCGCCCGGCCCGAGGAGCGCGACGGCTCCGGCGATCACGGCCGCGAGAGCCACGGGGCCGAGGAAGAACATGCCCGGCGTGAAGATCTCGCCGACGGCGAGAAGGACGGCAGCGATCGCCCAGATCAGCCAGGCGGGCACGATCAAATCGTATTAGGTCGGCCGCCGGAGACCGAGCGCGGCCGGCAGGCCGTAGAGATCGGTGAGGCGCTCGGCGACCTCCGGGTGGCGGTCCTCGCGATCGACGAGGATCGCACGCATTCCCAGGGCGCGGGCCCCTGCGACATCCTCCTCCAGCGAGTCTCCGACCATGACGGCACTCCCCGCCGTCACACCGACGAGATCGAGCGCCCGCTGGAAGATCGTCGGATGTGGCTTCACGCGGCCGTGCGTTCTCGAGTCGACGATCGCGTCGACGTCGAGCCTGTGGTGCGCGACGAACTCGGTCAGGTCGCGGATGCCGTTCGAGACGACCGCGATGCGGAGCTCGGCGTGCCGCAGCTCCTCGAGCACGGGAAAGACGTCCTCGAAGAGCTCGAAGTTCTCCGACATCCCCCAACCCGCCTCGATCTCGGTCGCGCACTCGTCGGCGATCTCAGCCGGTCCACCCATCCCGACGAAGATCTGCTCGGTGAACGCATGCCAGATCGAGTCGTCGTGCAGAAGCTCGGGATGCCGCTTGAGGCTCAGCACGGCCGCTTCGCGCGCATTGCCGTACCGCGAGGCGTCGAGGACGACGCCGTGACGCGCTGCGATGCGAACGTAGCGGTCGGGGGAGAGCGCCGGGCCCGGCCGGCAGAGTGTGAAGTCGACGTCGAACAGGACGGCACGCAGGCTCACCGCGCGTCCTCCAGCAGCCAGCGCACCGTCTCGACGTGCGTCGCGACCGCCGTGCTGTCGAACCCCCACGCCATCGTCTGACCGATCGTCCAGCCGCGTGCCCGCTCGCGGTCGAGGCCGAGCTCCGAGCTGAGCCGGTCGAGGCGGTACAGCACGTCCTTCTTCGAATGGCCGAGGACGTAGTCGCGGACGATCGGCGCCAGGGTGAGCTCGCGCTCGCCGATCAACGGCTTCGGATCGATGACGAGCCAGGGCTCACGCTCGGCGGAGAGGACGTTGTCGCCATGCAGGTCCTGGTGCAGGAGCACCTGTTCCCCCTGCGAGGCGGAAAGCTCACGCAACAGGCCCACGGCCGCGTCGACGAGGAAGCGGTCGACAGCATGGCCGGCGCCCTCCCAGTCACCCGGCAGAGAGTCGATCCACCACGCCGCCTCGTCTGCGAGCGTGTGAAAGGGGTCACCTGCCGGTTTCCAGAGGCGAGGCAGCAGGCCGATCAGCACGTCGAGCGCGGCCTCCGGCGCGATCCTCGCCAGCAACGCCCCCGGCTCGCACCGCTCGAGCAGCATCGCCCACCGGTCTTCGTCATAGGCGAGGAGCCGGACGGCCCCGTCGCCGTCCCAGACCCGGAGCGCCTCGGCTTCGTGCGCGGCCTCGCGGTGCGGGTAGATCAGCTTCAGCACTGCGGGCGTGCCGGCGGGCAGATCGACACGAACGGCGTATCCCGCGGCTCCGAGCTCGTACGGGCGGCCGAGCCTCAGTCCCCAGAGGTCGACGCATTCCTGGCGGAGGTCGGGGACGCGCTCGAGCCAGGCTTCGTGCGTCAGACCGGTGTCGGCCACCGGTACGCGTTTGCCTGCCTGTTCGCCAGCGACGGCAGCTTCGCGCGGATGTCCCGAAGGTGCGCGCGGTCGAGCTCGGCGGAGACGACGGTCTCCTCGTCGGCGGCCTGCGCGACGACCAGGCCCCAGGGGTCGACGATCAGCGACCGGCCGTACGCGGGCTTCCCCGGAAGGGTCTCGCCGATCTGCGCTGCCGCCGCGACGTAGAGCTGGTCCTCGATCGCGCGCGCCTGCAACAGGACGTGCCAGTGATCCTTCCCGGTCGGCGTCGTGAAGTGGGCCGGCACGGTGACCAGCTCTGCGCCTTCGAGCGCGAGGATGCGGTAGAGCTCGGGGAAGCGCACGTCGTAGCAGACCGAGAGGCCGAGCTTCCAGTCCTCTGCCTCGCAGACGACGGGCTCGTCACCCGGCTCTTCGGCCTCCGACTCGCGGTAGACGACGCCGCCGACCTCGACGTCGAACAGATGGATCTTGCGGTAGACGGCCGCGACCCGCCCTTCGGGGTCGAAGACGATGCTCGTGTTGGAGAGCTTCTCGCGCCCCTCTCGACGCTCGGCGATCGAGCCGCCGACGAGGGTGATCCCGTGGTTGCCGGCCCAGGCGGACATCGCCGCCACCGACTCTCCGCCCTCGAGCTGCTCGGCGGTCGCGTGGTAGAGCTCGGCGTCGCCGATCGCGTTCCACTTCTCCGGAAGCACGACGACGTCGGCCCCGGTGGAGGCGGCCTGCGCCACGAGCCGTTCCGCCGTCTCGAGATTGGCCGCCTTGTCGGAACGGCTCGTCATCTGCACGCACGCGACGCGGATCCGGTCGGGCATCAGCCCAGAATAGCCTTGGAGCCGTGAGCGCCCCGCCGCGACTTCGCGTCCTCGAGGCGCTCGAGCACCGGGACTTCCGTCTCCTCTTCGCCGGTCAAATCGTCTCTCAGATCGGTGATGCGGCGTTCGTCGTCGCGCTCGGCTGGCGGGCGTTCACGCTCACGGGCAAGGCCAGCTCCCTCGGGATCGTGCTGATGGTGGAGACGCTCGGCCTCGTCACCACCCTGCTGATCGGCGGGGTACTCGCCGACCGCTACTCGCGCAAGCTGCAGCTGATCGGATCCGATCTCGCGCGGGCGGGCGTGATCGCCGGCCTCGCCGCGGTCGACACATCCGGTCACCTCGGCTTCGGGGTCCTCATCGCATTTGTCGCCCTCCACGGCCTCGGCAGCGGCCTGTTCCAGCCCGCGTTCGGCGGGATCCTGCCGCTCCTCGTCGAGGAGCACACCCTCGGCTCCGCCAACGCGCTCGTCGCGATCTCGCGCCAGGCGGCGATCGTCGTCGGACCGTCGGCCGCGGGCGCCGTCTACGGGCTCGCAGGGTCGAGCGCGATTTTCGCCGCGGACGCAGCCTCGTTCCTCGTCTCCGCGTCCTTCCTGGCCTTCGCGCGCCCGCGCGTCTACGAGCCGGCTCCCTCGGAAGGGCTCCGGCGCGAGTTGACCACCGGGCTCCGCTACGTCCTTCGGGTTCCCTGGCTCTGGCGGACGATCGGCACCTTCTCGCTGATCCTCCTCGTCGGATTCGCGGCGCTGCAGGTGCTCCTGCCGAAGCTCGTGGCGGACACCTGGCACCGGGGCGTCGGCTCGTACGGCCTGCTCTTCACGCTCCAGGGCGCGGGAATGGTCCTCGGCTCCGTCGTGCTCGCCCAGACGGCGCCGCAACGCCGCCGCGGCATCCTCATCTACTCGCTCTTCACCGTCAGCAGCAGTCTCGGAGTCCTGCTCGGCCTTTCTCCCTGGTACTGGGGCGGCGCGGCGCTCCAGGTCGGGCGCGGCTTCTGCATCGGCTTCGGCATCACGCTGTGGGACACGATGGTGATGCAGCGGGTGCCCCGGCACATGCTGTCACGCGTGATCAGCATGGACTGGTTCGGATCGATCGGGCTTCTGCCGGCGGGGCTCGGGCTCTGGGCGCTTCTGTCGGGCCTGGCGAGCCCCGGGACGCTGATCGCGGCAGGCTCGGCCTTCTGCGCCTGTCTCTTTCTCGTGGGCCTGGCAGACCGGCGCATCCGAGACCTCGACTGAGAAGGGCGCGCGGGGGAACCCTCGTTCCCCCGCGACGATCGGGGTGCCCAGATTTGAACTGGGGACCTCTCCGACCCGAACGGAGCGCGCTACCAGGCTGCGCCACACCCCGAGGCGGCACACAGACTAGCCGCTTCCGGCACGAATCGGTCACATTCTGCGAGCTACGTTGTCCCCACCGACAACTGGAGGCTCGAGCACATGAACGTCGTCAATCTGATCGGAAACCTGGCAACGGACGTGGAGCTGCGCGAGCTCGGCGAGGATCGCCGTCTCGCCACCTTCAGGCTCGCGGTCGACCGGGGCGGCAAGGACAGCGAGGCCGACTTCTTCCGGATCTCGGCCTGGGACAAGCAGGCACAGCTCTGCGCCGAGTACCTCGCGAAGGGCCGCAAGGTCGCCGTCGAGGGCCGCTTGAAGTCGCGGACCTGGGAGGACGAGGGCCAGAAGCGCAGCATGGTCGAGGTCGTCGCCCGGCGGGTGGAGTTCCTCTCCGCGCCGAGCGGAGGGTCAGGGGCGGAGGTGGTGCCGTTCGAGGCCGCCGTCGCCTAGAAAATCCGCGATCGCCCGGTCGCAGGCGTCGGGCCGCTCGCCGATGAGGAGATGTCCACAGGCGGGAATCACGCGCAGGCGCGCCCTGAGTCTCCGCGTGTACTCGAACGCGTCGCTGAGGGGCAGCTGGACGTCATCGGCTCCCCAGAGCACGAGCACAGGACATTGGATCTGCTCGAGCTCGGTGCGCGGATCGTCGGCCCGGAGCGCGTGCCAGGCACTGTCGATGTCGGTGTGCAGAAGCTGAGCCGCCAGAAAGGCGTCGACGGCCTCGCTTGTCAGCGCGACCGGATCGGCGACAGAGACGAAGCCGAAGACGAGACGGCGGAGCAACGGCGAGCGGGCAACCCAGCTGCGGCGGTGGGCGGCGATACGCCCCGGGCGCACCACGCTGAAGAGAGACAGGAGCCGTCGGCCGAAGGCGCCGCCGATGCTGAGGCCTGCCGAGGCGGCGAGGACGAGCGCGCTGATGTCGGCCGGGCGGCGCAGAGCCCACCGCAGCGCAATCGCTCCGCCGAGCGAGTGGCCGGCGACGGCGGAGGGCAGCATCCCTTCCCGCTCGGCCACGAGGGCCACGCGGTCGCCGTAGGCGCCCAGCCCGGAGACGGCGGGGAGCGCCGAGGACGCACCGTGCCCGGGCAGGTCGGGAACGAGGAGGCGGTAGCGCCGGGCGAGCGCCGGCACGAGCTGGTTCCAGTTGGAAGCGGCCCCGCCGAGGCCATGGACCAGCACGAGCGAGCGGCCCGATCCGCCAACGAAATAGCGGATCCGGGTTCCCTTGACGCCGGCTTGGCGCTCTTCGAGCCCCGGAGGCTTTGCGTACGTCATCGTCCACGATTATCCTTCGACGTGATGAGTGATCTGGGAGGGCCGGCCCTTTGAATCCGGCAACGACATCTGGAGGCTTGAGCTAGCCCGCTGAGCGCAGTCGCGCCGGCGGGCTTTTTCGTGCACAGGAGAGGAGCGTCGATGGCGAACCACCTCACGCCCGAGGAACTTTCGAAGGAACTCGGGATCGACCGCCAGGAGGTCATCCGCGTCTGCGTCGAGGAAGGCGTGCCGATCTACCAGGGCAAGATCGACAAGACGCTGTTCCGGGCCCAACTCGAAGCGCTCGGAGCGTTGCCGAGACACTGACCGACACACGCTCGGCGGGCGGGCCGAAGGCCTGGCCGAGCAACTCGCTGTCCGTCACCGACGACCCGCGGCTCGAGAGGCGCACGTGTTCACGTACGGCGGCGCTTCTCGATTTCGGACGCTGTCCCTACACTCGATGGCGTGCAGACCTGTCCTAACTGCGGTGAGCAGAACCCGGAACGCTTCCGGCTCTGCGGGTTTTGCGGCACCCCCCTCGCACCCGCGCTTCCGCCGCAGGAGGTAAGGAAGACAGTCACCGTCGTCTTCTCCGACCTCAAAGGCTCGACGAGCCTTGGCGAGGCGCTCGATTCGGAATCGCTGCGCGAGGTGATGTCGCGCTACTTCGACGAGATGCGCGAGGTCCTCGAGCATCACGGCGGAACGGTGGAGAAGTACATCGGTGACGCGATCATGGCCGTCTTCGGCCTGCCGCGGATCCACGAGGACGACGCTCTTCGCGCTGTCAGGGCCGCCTTCGCGATGCAGCAGGCGCTCGCGCAGTTGAACGGCGAGCTCGAGCAGCGCTGGGGCGTCCAGCTCGCGAACAGGACCGGCGTGAACACGGGTGAGGTCGTCGCCGGGGACCCCACCACGGGTCAGCGGCTCGTCACCGGCGACACGGTCAACGTCGCAGCGCGGCTCGAGCAGGCGGCGCCGGCACTCGAGGTTCTCATCGGCGAGCCGACCTACCGGCTCGTCAGGGAGGCGGTCGAGGTCGAAGAGGTCGAGCCGCTCGAGCTCAAGGGCAAGTCCGAGCGCGTGCCCGCCTACCGCCTCGTCTCGGTGGCAGAGGACAAGGAGGGAATGCTCCGGCATACCGAGGCGCCCATGGTCGGCCGCGAGGAAGAGCTCGCGCTCCTCCTGGAAGCGTGCAACCGGGCGAAGGAGCGGCGGAGCATCGAGACGGTCGCGGTGTTCGGCGAGGCGGGCGTCGGCAAGTCGAGGCTCGCTAACGAGCTCCTCGAGCAAGCGGGAGACGTGTGGACGCTGCGCGGGCGCTGCCTTCCCTACGGGGACGGCATCACGTTCTGGCCGCTCGTCGAGGCGGTGCGAGAGGCGGCCGGCATCTCCGAGCGGGACCGGCACGACGCGGCGTTGCAGAAGCTGTC
>DATDDZ010000290.1:0-10172 GCA_036523555.1 Gaiellaceae bacterium | reverse complement strand
GCGCGCTCGAGTCGCCAGAGGTCTCAGGCGAGACGGCCGCCGGTGTTCCGGTCGCCGCGGGTGCCGGCGATCAGGCGGCTGCGGCACTCGGCGTCGGCGTCGACCGGCCGGGACCGGTCTCGGTGGTGCTCGGTACGTCAGGCGTCGTCTTCGCGGCACTGCCCGCCTTCGCCGCCGATCCACAGGCGCGGGTGCACGCGTTCTGCCACGCCGTTCCGGGCGGCTGGCACGCGATGGGAGTGATGTTGTCCGCGGCCGGCTCGCTGCGCTGGCTGCGTGACGCGCTCGGGAGCGGAAGCGGGTATGACGAGCTGACTGCCGAGGCCGAGAAATGGCCGCCAGGCACCGAGGGGCTGAGCTTCCTCCCTTACCTCGCCGGGGAGCGGACGCCCCACGCGGACCCCCAGGCCCGGGCCGCTTTCGTCGGGCTCACGCTCCGCCACGACCGCGGGGCTCTCGTCCGCGCCGTCCTGGAGGGTGTTGCCTACGGCCTGCGCGACTCGCTCGAGCTCCTGCGCGAGCTCGGCGTCGATCCGCGTGCCGGCCGTGTCTCCGGTGGCGGAGCTCGCAGCGGGCTCTGGCTTCGCATCCTCGCCTCGGTCCTCGGCCTGCCCATGCAGCGCACGGCGAGCGACGAGGGCTCCGCATACGGGGCGGCGCTGCTCGGCGGCGTCGCCGCGGGAGTCTTTCGCGATGTCCACGAGGCCGTTGCCACCTGTGTCCGTCCGCTCGACGCGGTGGAGCCGGACCATCAGTGGAGTGATGCGTACGAGCGCGGCTACCGCCGCTTCCAACTGCTCTATCCGGCCCTTCGACCCTTGGAGGACGTATGACGACGCTCGACGGAAAGGTTGCCCTCGTCACCGGGGCAAGCCGCGGCATCGGGGCCGCGGTGGCACGACGGCTCGCGGAGGAGGGCGTCAGGCTGGGGCTTGCGTCCCGCAGCGGCGACGACCTGGGCATCGCGGGCGCCGTGGCGCAGCCATGCGACGTTCGCGATGCCTCTCAGGTGGAGGAGCTCGTGTCCGCAACCGTGAACGCCTTCGGGCGGCTGGACATCCTCGTCCCGAACGCGGGCGTCGGTGCCTATGGCCCGTTCCTCGAGCTCGCGCCCGACTTCCTGGAAGAGATGATCGACGTCAACGTGAAAGGGACTCTGTACGCCGTACGCGCGGCGCTGCCGCACTTGCTCGAGAGCGGCGAGGCAGACATCGTCACGCTCGCGTCAGAGGCTGGCCGCCGCGGTCTTCCCCTCGAGGCGGTCTACTGCTCCTCCAAGTTCGCCCAGGTCGGGTTCACGCGCGCGCTCGACCATGAGCTGCGCGAACGCGGCATCCGCTGCACGAATGTCTGCCCGGGCGGCGTCGCCACGGACTTCGCGCTCGAGCCGGGACGAGGGCGGACGCGGGAAGCGCTCGCCGGGATGATGAGCGCGGACGACGTCGCGGACGTCGTCCTCTTCGTGCTCACACGGCCGCGCAGCCATCGCATTCTCGAGACCGCGTTCCGTCCCATGACGGAGGCGTCATGGGGGTAGGCGCAGCAGTCAAGTGGGGGATCCTCTCGACCGCCCACATCAACCGCAAGGTCATTCCCGGCGCGCACGCCAGCGAGAAGGCCGAGCTCATGGCGGTGGCGAGCCGCGATCGGAAACGGGCGGAGGAGTACGCGCGCGAGTGGGAGATCGAGCGCGCGTACGGCTCGTACGAAGCGCTGCTCGAGGACGCCGACGTCGAGGCCGTGTACATCTCGCTGCCGAACACGCTGCATTGCGAATGGTCGATCCGCGCAGTCGAGGCGGGTAAGCACGTGCTCTGCGAGAAGCCGATGAGCCGGCACGTCGGCGACGTCGAGGCGGCATTCGACGCTGCCGAGAGGAGTGGCCGGATCCTGATGGAGGCGTTCATGTATCGCCACAACCCTCAGACCAAGCGGCTCCGTCAGCTCGTGGACGAGGGTGCGATCGGGGACCTGCGGCTCGTCCGCTCCTGCTTCAGCTTCTCGCTGTACGACGCGGACAACATCCGCCTGCGGACGGAGGTGGAGGGCGGCAGCCTGATGGATGTCGGCTGCTACTGCGTAAGCGGATCCCGCTTGCTTGCCGGTGATCCCGAGCAGGTCTACGGGCAGCAGTTCGTCGGCCCGAGCGGCACCGACTGGGTCTTCACGGGCACGATGCGCTTCCCGGGCGACGTCTTCGCCCAGTTCGACTGCGGGACGGCCCTTCCGGAGCGTGACGAGCTCGAGGCGATCGGGAGCGATGGGTCGCTCTTCCTCGACGATCCATGGCATTGCGTCGAGCCCGTGATCGAGCTTCGCCGCGAAGGCGGGGTGGAGCGGATCGCTCTCGAGCACGCCGACTCGTATCGGCTCGAGATCGAAAACCTCAGCGACTCTATTCGGGGCGCTGCGGATCCTCTCTTGGGTCGAGACGATGCCGTAGCGCAGGCCCGCGTGATCGAGGCGCTCTACCGCTCGGCAGCGACCGGTGCCGCCGTTTCTCCGTAGCGGTTGAGCGCGACGAGCGTCGCGAGGCAGATCAGAGACAACCCGGTGTAGGACACGGCGTCGCTCGTCGCCGAGGCGAGCCCCCCGCCGATCGCCGCGCCACCCGCCTGCCCGGGGGCCCACGCGACGTTGACCAGCGCGAACGCGTAGCCGTAGTCAAGCCCGACCTCCTCTGCTGCATCGGTGACCATGGACAACGCGGGCGTCCAGAAGCTGCCGAAGGCGAAGCCGGCGCAGACAATGACTGCGGCCAGGAGCCAGGCGTTCGCGGGCCAGGGGAGCAGCAGCGTCACGACTGCCGAGCCCGCCACAGCCCACCTGAGCGGGGCCAGCCGGCCGTGCCGGTCCGCGATCCGTCCGAGCAGGGGCGCCCAGGCGGCCTCGAGCCCAGCTGAGACGAGGTACGTCGCTCCGACGGCGACTGCGCCCCAGCCGAGGTCGGAGAGCCTCAGCGGCCCGAGCACCGAGAGCGTGCCGAAGAGCAGGGCGGGGAGGAGCGTCAGCCAGACGCCGGTCTGGATCGGGCGTTCCCGTAGCGCGGCGAAGAGCTTCGAGAGTGGTTGAGGCTCCTCGGGCGTCGCGGCCGGCGTCGCGGCCGCTGCGAGCGCCAGGACGACCGCGAGAGCCGCGACCGTGCCGAACGCCGGCGCCGTGCCGGTGAAAGAGGCGACCGCTCCGAGCACAGGTCCGAAGAGCGCGCCTGCGATCGCGGCGCCGAATGCGGCGCCGATCAGCCGGCCACGCCGGTCGCGCGGAGAGGCGGCGACGAGCCAGGCGAGAGCGCCGGTCCACGAGAACGCGCTGGAGACGCCCTGGAGGAAACGGGCCAGGTCGAGCGTCCAGACCGACCCGGCGAGCCCGAAGGCGACTGTCGTCAGGGAGAGAATCGAGAGCCCGATGAGAACGGTGCGCTTGACGCCGAGCCGCGCGGCGACGATGCCGCTCGGAATCGCGGCCAGGAGCGCGCCGGCCGGATACATCGACTGCAGGACGCCCGCACCCGCTTTGCCGAGCTCGAACCGGTCGACGTAGTGGGGCAGGAGCGGCGTGAGCGCCGCGAAGAACATCGTGTCGACGAGGACGACCGCGCCGACGAGGATGCGCAGCCTACGCATCGCGTGAGGCTAGCCCGGGCTGCGCGAGCGCCACGCGGCCTCGCGGCGGTCGAGAAACGCGCGCAGGCCCTCCTGGCCCTCGTCGCCCGCGCGTAGCCGAGCGGCGATGCGCGCGGTCTCCTCACCGCCCGGCCGGTCGTGAACGAGCCGCTTCGCCTCGCGTGCCGCCTCGGGCCCCGAGGTGAGCAGCTCTGAGAGGACCCGCTCGACCGATGCGTCGAGATCGTCCGTGACCTCGCCGACGAGCCCGATCCGAAGCGCAGTCTCCGCGTCGAAGCGCTCGCCCGTCAGGAAGTACCGCCGCGCGTGCTCGCCGATCCTGGGCAGGACGAACGGTGAGATGACAGCGGGGATGATCCCGAGCTTGACCTCGGAGAACCCGAAGACGGCGTCCCTCGCCGCGATCGCGATGTCGGCGCACGCTGCGAGCCCGGAGCCGCCGCCGAGCGCGTAGCCGTGGATGCGTGCGATCACCGACGCCGGGCAACGGTCGATCGTCTCGCACATCCGGTAGAGACGGAGCGCGTCCTCGACGTTCTCCTCGTACGAGAGGTCGATCGAAGAGCGCTGCCAGTCCACGTCCGCTCCCGCGCAGAAGCTCGGTCCCTCCCCGGCCAGGACGACCGCTCGGGCGTCGCCGACGTCGGCGAACGCATCGGTCAGACCGGCGATGAGCTCAGCGTCGAACGCATTGCGCCGCTCGGGCCGGGCGAGCGTGACCCGCAGCACGAGCCCGTCACGCGCTACCTCGAGGCCTGCCACCTCCTGAGCTTAGAGTTGCCGGATGCTTCGAGGCGCACTCGCCGCGGCGGTCACTCCGTTGAGAGCTGGGGGAGAGGCGCTCGACGAGGACGCCTTCCCGGCCTACGTGGACTTCCTCGCCGGAAGCGGGCTCGACGGCCTGCTCGCTCTCGGGACGACCGGGGAGGGGTTCCTCCTTCCGATCGAGCAGCGAGAGCGCGCCGCCGAGCTCTTCGTGGAAGCGGCCGCAGGCCGGCTGCTCGTCGCTGTCCACTGCGGCGCGCAGTCGACGCGGGACACGGCCGGACTGGCGGCGAACGCGGCCGCGATCGGCGCGGACGGCGTCGCGGTGATGGCGCCGCCGTACTTCCCGCTGGACCCGGAGGCGCTGGTCGCCCACCTCGCGGCGGCGGCGAGTGCCTGCGCGCCGACGCCGTTCTACGTCTACGAGTTCGCGGCTCGGAGCGGGTACGCGGTGCCGGTGGCGACGCTGGAACGGTTGCGTGAGCTCGCGCCGAACTTCCGAGGACTCAAGGTCTCGGACACTCCCTGGGAGCGCTTCTCCGAGTACCTGCTCGAAGGCCTCGACGTGTTCGTCGGCCCGGAAGCGCTCATCTCCCAGGGGCTCGCCGCGGGAGCGGGCGGCGTCGTCTCGGCTCTCGGCTCGGCGTTCCCGGAGCTCGTCGTGGCCGCGTACCGGGACCCTGCTTCGGCCGCGCTCGGGCCGGTCAGGCAGGCGATGGAGCGATTTCCGCTGCAAGCTGCGCTCAAGGTCGTGCTCGCCCGACGCGGCGTGCCGATCGGCCCCGACGTGCGGCGCCCACTGCGGCTGCTGACCGAAAACGAGCGCGGAGAGCTCGAGGCATGGCTCGAATCGTCATCGCCGGCGCAGGCGCGATAGGCGCGAGCATCGCGTACCACCTCGCGCTCGCGGGTGCGCGGGACATCGTGCTCGCCGACCGTGCCGAGGTCGCCTCGGGCGCGACCGGCAAGGCGATGGGAGGGTTTCGCCAGCAGTTCTCGAGCGCCGCGGAGGTTGCGCTCGCGCGGGCGAGCCTGCCGCTCTTCACAGAGCTGGGGGCGCCGCTGTTCGAGCAGGTGGGCTACCTCTTCCTGGCGACGAGCGACGACGGCTGGACCGGACTGCGTGCGCGTGCAGAGATGCAGGAGGGGCTGGGCGTGCCCGTCGAGGAGGTCGACCCTGCTCGGGTCGCCGGCCTCCGAACGGACGACGTTCGAGGCGCCGTCGCGTGCTGGGAGGACGGCGTCGCCGAGCCGGCCGCCGTCACGCGCGAGCTCGTGCGACGCGCAGCCGAGCTCGGGGTCGAGGTGCGCGAGCACGCCGACGCCAGGGAGCTCGAGAGGGACGTGTTGGTGATCGCGTGCGGCGCGGCCTCGCCCGGGCTTCACCCCGGCCTGCCGATCCGTCCGCTCTGCCGACAGCTCGTCGACGTCGGCCCGGTCGCGGGCCTCCCGGCCGACTTGCCCATGACGATCGAGGACGAGACCACGTTCCACTTCCGCCGCCGCGGCGAGACGCTCCGGCTGGCAATGACCGAGCCGAGGCCGCGCTGGACGTCCGACGAGGTCGTCGACGACCGCCTCGTCCACGACTGGCGCGCGCGGCTCGCACATCGATATCCGCAGGCCGCAGGCGCGTCCGTCGTGCGCGCATGGGCCGGCCTCTACGACATGACCCCAGATGCGCATCCGGTCATCGGCTGGATCGACGACGGTGTCTACGCCGCCTGCGGCTTCTCGGGGCACGGCTTCATGCAGTCCCCCGCGGTGGGGCGCGCCGTGGCCTCCGAGATCCTGTCCGAAGAGGCAGACATCGATCTTGCTCCGTACCGCCTCTCCCGCTTCGCCGCTGGAACGACCGGTAGGGAGGACGTCGTCCTTTGACGAGGCCCTGCGGAACCGGCTCTCAGGTCTCGAGGAGGTCGTACTCCTCGGCGACGTCGGGGTCCTTCCCGATCAGTTTCCGCACCGCGTCGAGCTCGAGCTGCTCGTCACCGGTCGCGACGATTCCGAAGCGCTCCTGGGGCTCGTTGGCAATCCACTGTGCGCCGTCGGGCAGCGGCGGAAGCTTGGCCCGAAGCTCGTCGAGGCTCGTCTTGGAGTCGGCGAGGCCCCAGATCAGGATGCGCACGACGCTCACGCGGGAGTCGGCAGTCTCGCGATCAGGGCCTTGATCTGACGAAGGAGGTCCGCCTCTTCGTGCCCGAAGTCGTCCAGGTACGAGTGCAGGGCCGCGTGCAAGAGCCGCAGCTCCTCTTCGGATAGGTCGATCGTGTGCACCATGCCTCCTAGCCCCATTCGGGCGGTTCGTATTGACCATGGAGAGGCGCGCCGAAGGTGACGAACTCGAGGCCCTCGTCACCCGACACCGGCATTCGGGTCGCTCCTCCGTCGACCCGGACGAAACGACCCGGCCGCAGTTCGACCTCGTCGTCGTTCACGTGCATCACGCCGGAGCCCTTCACCACGAAGTAGACCTCTTCCATGTCGCTCTCGGCATGATCGTGCTTACGCCCTTCCTGTTTCGGGGGAAACACGAAGTAGTTGAAGCCGAACGCTTTTGCGCCGACCGACCGTCGGACCTTGCGCACCATGCCGCCGGGGCCTTCTCCCTCGAGGTCGCCGACGTCGACGAAGTCGTATCCCGCCACCACTAACCCTCCTTCGCTCGCTTGTCGAGCCGCTGGAGAAACGCCTGCCGAAGCCGCTCGCCGTCGGCCAGCACCTGCTCGTAACGCGGTCTCCGTGGCGGTAGCTTGACGATCTTGACGTCGCGTGGCGGCTCGCCGTACGAGTGGTGGTACGCCTCGGACTCGCCGAGCTCGTGCAGCCTCCGCCTGCTCTTGCGGCCGAAGAACCGCATCACATCCGGAAGACGCCGAAAGTCGTGTCGGGAATCGGTGCGTTCAGAGCTGCGGAGATCCCGAGCGCGAGGACGCGCCGCGTGTCGACCGGGTCGATGATCCCGTCGTCCCAGAGCCTGGCCGTCGAGTAGTAGGGGTTTCCCTCGCGCTCGTACTTCGCCTGGATCTCGTCGGGGTCGGCGTCGCCGACCATGGTCAGCACGGTCGCCGCTTGCTCGCCGCCCATCACCGAGATCCGTGCGTTCGGCCACATCCACAGCTGTCGAGGCTCGTACGCGCGCCCGCACATCGCATAGTTCCCTGCGCCGAACGAGCCGCCGACGATGACCGTGAACTTCGGCACCTGCGCGTTCGCGACGGCCATGACGAGCTTGGCTCCGTCGCGCGCGATGCCTCCGGCTTCGTACTCCCGGCCCACCATGAAGCCGGTGATGTTCTGGAGAAAGACGAGCGGGACACGCCGCTTGGCGGCGAGCTCGATGAAGTGCGCGCCTTTCTGGGACGATTCGGCGAAGAGGACGCCGTTGTTCGCGAGGATCGCGACCGGGTAGCCGTCGATCCGGGCGAAGCCGGTGAGGAGCGTCTCGCCGTAGAGCGCCTTGAACTCGTCGAAGCGCGACCCGTCGACGATGCGCGCGATCAGCTCTCGCGCGTCGGCCTGATGGCGGAAGTCCTCGGGCACGAGGCCGTACAGCTCGCCCGGGTCCGACGCCGGTGGCTCCGGCTCGGCCCGTTGCCAGGGCGCCTCCGGCCGCCGACCCTGCAGATTGCGGACGATCTGCCGCGCGAGCGCGAGCGCGTGGTCGTCGGACGTCGCGTAGTAGTCCGCGACCCCCGAGTGCCTGGTGTGGACGTCTGCGCCTCCGAGCTCCTCGGCAGTGACGTCCTGACCCGTCGCGGCCTTCACGAGCGGCGGACCGCCGATGAAGATCGTCCCGGTGCCGCGGACGATGATCGTCTCGTCAGACATTGCGGGCACGTATGCGCCTCCCGCGGTGCAGGAGCCCATCACGACCGCTATCTGCGGGATTCCTTTGGCGGACATCTGCGCCTGGTTGAAGAAGATCCGGCCGAAGTGCTCGCGGTCGGGAAAGACCTCGTCCTGGAGGGGGAGGAAGGCTCCGCCGGAGTCGACGAGGTAGAGGCAGGGGAGGCGGTTCTGCGCGGCGACCTCCTGGGCGCGCAGGTGCTTCTTCACGGTGAGAGGGAAGTACGACCCGCCCTTCACGGTCGCGTCGTTCGCGACGATGACGCATTCGCGGCCCTCGACCGTGCCGATCCCGGTGACGATGCCGGCCCCCGGCGCCTGGCCGTCGTACATGTCCCAGGCGGCGAGCGCGTTCAGCTCGAGGAAGGCGCCGTCCGGATCGACGAGGCGGTCGATGCGTTCCCGGGCGGTGAGCTTCCCGCGGGAGCGATGCCGCTCGACGGCCTTGTCCCCGCCCCCGCGGGCGATCTGGGCCGTTCGCTCCCTGAGCTCGGCGACGAGGCCGTCCATGCGCTCTTGCCGGCGGTCGAAGACCTCGTCCTTGGCAACGGCCGACTCGAGAAGAGCCATCGAGAGCAGCCTACAATCGGGCCGTGCTCGACGAGACTTTCCTTCAGAGGTACGCGAACCTCGTCGTCCGGGTCGGCGCCAACGTGGGCGAGGGACAGGACGTGATCATCCGCGGCTATGTCGAGCACGCGCCGTTCGTCCGCGCGCTGACGACGGCCGCCTACGAGGCGGGGGCGCGCTACGTGGCGGCCGCGTACAGCGATCAGTACGTGAAGCGGGAGATGATCGTCCACGGCAGTGACGAGGTGCTCGAATGGTCGCCACCGTGGCGGGTCGACGAGCTCGAGTACTTCGCCGGCGTCGGCGGCGCCGAGATCACCATCGCGGGAGATCCGAACCCCGATGTCTTCGCGGATCTCGACGGCGTCCGGGTCGGAAAGGCACGCCCGAAGGAGCTCGGCGAGCGTGCGCTCCAGATCGTCTTCGAGGACAAGAGCATCAACTGGACGATCGCGGCCTACCCGAACGAGCGCTGGGCGGCGAAGGTCTTCGGGACGGAGGACCTCGACCGTCTCTGGCAGGAGGTCGCGAAGGCTGTTCGGCTCGACGAGGCGGATCCTGTCGCAGCCTGGCGGGCGCACGTCGACAAGCTGCGCAGCCGTGCAGCGCGCCTGACCGAGCGCAGGTTCGACGCCCTTCGGTTCACCGGCCCGGGCACGGATCTGGCGATCGGGCTCACGCCTGCCTACAACTGGGGTGCGGGCACGCTCGAGACCGCAGCGGGGACGGTGCACGTCCCGAACATGCCGACCGAGGAGGTCTTCACCGCGCCGGACGCACGCCGGACCGAGGGGACCGTGCGCTCGACGCGGCCGCTCGCCACCTCGGGTGGCGTGATCGTGGAGGGGCTCGAGCTGCGCTTCGAGGGCGGGCGCGTCGTCGAGGCGAAGGCCGGGAAGGGGCAGGAGGTCATCGAGTCGCAGCTCGAGTCCGACGAAGGGGCCCGGCGGCTCGGCGAGGTTGCTCTCGTCGACGGCTCGTCACGTGTCGGGCAGTCCGGCGTGACTTTCTTCGACACGCTCTTCGACGAGAACGCGACGTGCCACATTGCCTACGGCGGAGGGCTGGGATTCACACGGAATCACGACGAGCAGCTGCCCGACGGAGCTCAGAACACGTCGAGCATCCACACGGACTTCATGATCGGCGGCCCTGACGTGCAGGTCGACGGCATCGAGCCCGGCGGGACGTCGGTGCCGATCATCCACGACGACGAGTGGGTGCTGGCGTAAGGGCTCGAGAGGGGCCCCGTTCGCGGGGCTGCAGTTCGAGTAGGCGCCGAATCGGCACAGACGCGTAGCGGTCGGGGCGGTAGCGTCGAGCGCAGCGGGAGGTGGGCGGCAACCCCCTCCCAAGGGTGGGGGT
>DATDDZ010000289.1:0-21499 GCA_036523555.1 Gaiellaceae bacterium | reverse complement strand
ACTCACCATGGTGGACGGCGTGCTGCTGCTCGTCGACGCGAGCGAGGGCCCGCTGCCGCAGACGCGGTTCGTCCTGCGCAAGGCACTCGAAGCTCGACTGCCCGTGATCCTCGTCGTCAACAAGGTCGACCGGCCCGATGCACGAGTCGCGGGGGTGGTCAACGAGGTCTACGAGTTGTTCCTCGATCTCGATGCCGACGAGACCCAGATCGAATTCCCGATCGTCTATTGCAACGCCCGAACAGGTCGCGCAGGACCGGCCCCTGACGACCTGGCCGACGATCTGCGCCCTCTCTTCGAAGCACTGCTCGCGCACATTCCGGCGCCCGTCTACGAGGAAGGCCATCCGCTGCAGGCACACGTCACGAACCTCGATGCCTCGCCGTACGTCGGCCGGCTTGCGCTCTGCCGCGTCCGCGAGGGCGTGATCCGGAAGGGGCAGCAGGTCGCGTGGTGCCGGTCGGACGGGCGGATCGAGCAGGCGAAGGTGACGGAGCTCTACGTCACCGACGCGCTCGACCGCGTCGACGCGGCCGAGGCGGGACCGGGTGAGCTCGTCGCAGTGGCTGGAATTCCAGAGGTGACGATCGGCGAGACGCTTGCCGATCCGAACGATCCGCGTCCCCTCCCCGTCATCGGCGTCGACGAGCCGAGCCTTGCGATGACGATCGGCATCAACACAGCGCCCCTCGTGGGCCGGGAAGGCGATCGACTCACAGCGAGCATGGTCGAAGCGAGGCTCGCGCTGGAGCTGGTCGGGAACGTCTCTCTTCGCGTCGTCCCGACGGAGCGACCGGACGCCTGGGAGGTCCAGGGACGCGGCGAGTTGCAGCTCGCGGTCCTCGTGGAGCTGATGAGGCGCGAAGGCTTCGAGCTGACCGTCGGCAAGCCGCAGGTCGTGACGCGCGAGATCGACGGAACGCTGCACGAACCCGTGGAGCGGCTGTCGATCGACGCCCCCGAGGAATACATCGGCGTGATCACGCAGCTGCTTGCGCTGCGCAAGGGTCGTCTCCAGCAAATGGTCAACCACGGGACCGGCTGGGTGCGCATGGAGTACCTCGTGGTCGCGAGGGGTCTGATCGGGTTCCGCACCGAGTTCCTGACCGAGACCCGGGGCACGGGCATCCTCCACCACGTGTTCGACGGCTACGAGCCTTGGCACGGCGAATTGCGCATGCGACCGACGGGCAGTCTCGTCGCCGACCGGCGCGGCGCCGCGACGTCGTTCGCGCTGCTGAACCTGCAGGAGCGCGGCCAACTGTTCATCGCGCCCGGCGCGGAGGTCTACGAGGGGATGATCGTCGGCGAGAACGCGCGCGCCGAGGACCTCGATGTCAATCCGACGAAGGAGAAGAAGCTCACCAACATGCGCTCGTCGACCGCCGACGAGCTCGTCCGGCTGATCCCGCCCCGCCTGCTCTCGCTCGAGCAGGCACTCGAGTTCATCGGGGACGACGAGTCGGTCGAGGTGACGCCGAAGAACGTGCGCCTGCGCAAGGCGGAGCTGTCCGCACAGAAGCGTCAGACCGCCTCTTCGCGCAAGGCACGCGGCCTGGCGACCGTCTAGGCGTCGGGGCGTGAACGGCTGGGAGGCGCGACAAGGTCAACCCGGTGACGGCGTGATCGTTCATCGTCCAGGAAACCGCCATCCGATCCTCCTCTCGAGCTGCCGCGACGTCTGGAGGGCGGCGACGAGTCAGGGGCCCTGCGACGGCGCGTGGTTCTTCGCAACTACTGTCCCGCGACGGTACTAAACCGAGCATCGGCCGCGGCTTCGGTTACCTGTGCTCCGGCGCTACGCTGCGGCGCGAGCCCCCGTAGCTCAGTGGATAGAGCAGCGGTTTCCTAAACCGCGTGCGCTGGTTCGATTCCGGCCGGGGGCATCGTCACGAGCCCGCTTCCGAAGCGGATTTGCGCGCGAGACCAGCTTCCAAGGCCGACCTCCGTCTACAGGCCGTCTACCAAGAGTCTCAAGTGGCGGATCAGGTGGAGGTGACATTCGCAGAAGCTGCCGCGGACCGTCAGCCGGCTCGAGCGCCTCCGGGGCGACGTTCAGGTCAAGGTCCCTGACCGGGGACAAGCTCGAGCGCTGGTGGCTTCAGAACGTCGCGAGCTGAGCCTCCACCCGCCGCGCCCACTCGCCCGCGCGCGGAAGGCGCACCGCCGGGCCCCAGTGCAACCGCAGCGCGATCCCGTGCAGCCCGCCATGGATTAGCTCATACGTTCCCTCCACGCCGAGCGCGCGCGCACGCTCGAAGCTGCGCCGCGACGACGCCGGCGAAACGCCCGGGATACCCGGCAGCCAGCGGTCGAGCGAGCCGTGGAGGACGTCGAAGCGCCGCCCGCGCAACGGGTTGAGCGCCAGCCGCTCGGGAATCCACGGCGCGAGCCCGAGCACCCGCTCGACCGACGGCTCGTCCGCCGCCCCGATCGCGACCGCACCACCCATCGAGAAGCCGAGCAACATCGTCCGCGCGCCGCCCGCCTCACGCACCGCCGCGCGAGCATCATCAATACAGCGATCGAGTCGACGCCACGACTTGACGCGATACCGAACCTCGACGAAACGCAGGTGCGGAAGACGCGGCGCGAGGCGAAGCACGAGCCACTCGAGCGACGCACTCCAAGTCCCCTCCACCTCGCTCGCCTGGCCGCCGTTGACGCACACGACCACATCCCGACCGCTGCCCGTGACACGGATCTCGGCACCCGTGGACAAGACCGTCGGGCGCACGCTCCGCGCATCTTCCAAAGCCGCCATGCAGCCGATCGTACGTGTGAGGCGTCTTGTGACCACACCCTCGATACGCGTCTTCGAGGCCGCCGACGAGCAGAGCGATCAGAAGGTCTGAAGCGACTGCACCAGTGGTCTGCTCCCAGATCTCGCGGCATCGCTTCAGCGGCGCTGCGCTTGCAGAGGGCGGTCGAGTGCGCGGCAACGGCGGGCATGCGCGGTCACGCGTCTCGGGCGATTCCTTCTTGCCGGTCTTCGTGCCCGCGGCCGTCATGAACAACTAACCCCGCTCTCCAGCGAAAAGGGCGAAGACGGGGGTCGTCCCGGCTGAGGGCTTTCGGCCGATCGTGTCGCAGGCCGCGTTGCCGAAGGTGACCCAGCGCGGATGATTCGATCCGTGTGCGGGTCGATCTCGGTGACGGATTCATCGCCCAGACGGCGATCCAGATCAGGCTCCAGTCGGCGTACTTCCCTGAGCGGACGCAGACGTACTCCAGGTGCATCAATCGAGCGGCTCCCTGAAACCCGTGCGCATGTTCGATTCATGCCGGGGCATCCCGAGTTAGCGGCGGTTGACACGAACGCGTCACGGTTTGATACTCGTCAAGCACGCTGCGGCGCTTCGCGTGAGCGGTGGGCTCACGCCCACAAAGGAGGCCCGGCATGCCGCAGCTCGATTCGATCCTCCGCCAGTTCGACCTCAGCGATCTCGTCTTCAAGTGGCCGTGGCTCGGGTGGGGAATCCGCGGCGTCGAGGTGACGCAGGCGATCCAGTACTACGAGAGCGCCCGGCACCTCACCGACCCCGCTGACCGCCAGCCCGACAACTCGGTCACTCTCGTCGCGAACAAGCCGGCCTGGGTGCGCGTCTACGTGCGTAGCGGCTGGTTCTCCGGCGACATTCCCGGGGTCACCGGAACGATCCGCGTCCGGCGTCGTATTCTCGGGTTCCTATGGAGCAACATGGGCACGCTCTCCGCGCAGCCGCCCGGCAACGTCACGGCGCGCCCGAACCCCCCGTACGCAACGGAACGGGGAACACTCGGTTACACGCTCAACTTCATCATCCCAGCCTCGATGATGTGCGGCCACCTTCGGCTGGACGTGCACATCGCCACTCCCGGCGGTTGGGTGTCGGATCGGTCGATCTACCTCGACGCCACGCTGCAGCAGACGCTGCGGCTCGCAGGGATCATGGTCGGCTACAACGGCCCGACGAGCACCGCGCCCGGCGCGCCGAACCTGACGCTTGCGGCGCCGACGCTGGCCGATCTGCAGACGACATCGGGATGGACGCTGTTGACGTTCCCCGTCCGAAGCGTCGCTACGTACCGGACGGCGGGCACCGTGACCTGGAACCTGCCGCTCACCGACCCTCCGAGCTGCCCCGGCTGCTGCTCGCCGAACTGGGTCGCGCTCAACACCTCCGTGCAGGCCGTCCGGGTCGCCGACGGCAACCGCACCGACGTCCTCTACTACGGCTTGATGGCGAACGGCATCCCGATGGGACCGATCATCGGGTGCAACAGCGGCGGCGTCAGTACAGGCGGGATCGGCGACAGCGTCACCATGGCGCACGAGCTGGGACACGCATGCGGCCGACCGCACAGCCCGTGCGGAACGCCGGGCGATCCTGCATACCCGGCGTACGAGCCGTACGACCCCGTCGGCACGCCGACGGCCTCGATCGGCGAGTACGGGCTCGACATCAGCAGCGGGGCGATCAAGTCGCCCGCGATGTTCAAGGACTTCATGTCTTACTGTGGCCCGCGATGGGTGTCGCTCTTCGTCTACGGTCGCCTTACCGACAATGCCGCGCTCGACCCGGTGCGCGTCTGCGTCGACCGGCCCTGGTGGGACGACGAGATCCTGATCGACCGGCAGCTCATCCCGGAGAAGTGGCTGCCCGATCCTCCGCCCGACCTGCCGGGGCTCGAGCACTTCGTGTCGCCTGAGCCGGTCATCTCGCTCATCGGGATCCTTCACAGCCCGGACGAGATCGAGGTCCAAAGCGTCTTCCGGCTCGAGGCCGAAAGTGCGGTGCCTCATGGCCGGGCGCTCGACCTGCGAGCCGAGCTGGTGAGCGCCGACGGCCGCGTTGCCGCCCGTGGCACCGTCTACGCGCTGCGCTCGCATGCTCAGGGATGCGGGTGCAACGACCGCGATGAGGACTCCGACGTCTTCCCGCAGTTGTTCCAGGCGTTCGTGCCGGACGTGGAAGCCGGAGCGCTGCTTCGCATCCATCGCGGAGGCGACGCCGTCTGGTCGCGGTCCGCGCCGCAAAGAAAGCCGAGGATCGCGGGCGCGAAGGCCAAGCTCAGCGGAGATGAGCTTCGCCTCGAGTGGTCCGTGGAGGCGCGCGGCGAGGAGGAGCCCGAGGGCTGGGTGCAGTGGTCGAACAACCGCGGTCGGACATGGCATGCGCTCGCCACGAACGTTCGTAGGGGCTCCGCCGTCGTCCAGGCACAGGCGCTGCCGCCGGGGCGCGTCGCGCTGCGCCTGCTTGTCAGCGACGGCTTCCACACTGCCGTCTCCCGGCTGCTCAACGTGACGGTCCCACGCCGCCCTCCGGATGCGAGCGTCCTCAGCCCGCTGGAGAACCAGACGTTCGTCGCAGGCAGCCCGATGCGGCTGTGGGGTGCGGCCGCCGATGCGTCCGGGAAGCCCGTCTCCGAAGGCGTTCGGTGGCTCGTCGACAACCGCGAGGTCGGCGAAGGGCTCGACGTCTTCGTCGAAGCGCCCAAGCCCGGAGACCACGACGCGAGGCTGATCGTCAAGACGCGGGACGGAACGGTCGAGACGACGGTGCCGTTTCTCACGGTGGAGCTGCCCGACGAACGCGACGAAGACTGAGATCGCGGCTTAGCCGCGACGGCACTCGGTGCTACGCACAAGCGGCGCCGAGTAAGTATCTGGGCATTGGTGACCGGCCGGCCCGGCCGGAGTTGCCTGTCTACCAGCCGTCTGCCAGGACGGGCCGGAACTACACGGACTTAGGTGCACTCCAATGTACTCAGGCGACCTCGGGACGCGGGCGGAGCGGACTGAGCGGACGCAGACGTACTCCAGGTGAGTCAATCGAGCGGCTTCCTAAACCGCGTGCGCTGGTTCGATTCCGGCCGGGGGCATTGTCGCCGACGCTCCTGGTGCACTACGGTCCTCGACAGTGAAGCCGGCATTTCGAGTCGTCATCGCCGGCGGCGGCGTCGCGGCGATCGAGGCTGCGCTCACTCTGCGGGAGGTCGTACCCGAGCGCGTTGCGCTCACGATCGCCGCCGCCGCTAGGGAGTTCGTCTACCGGCCGCTCGCCGTTCTGCGGCCGTTCCGGCAACAACCCACGTACCGGATCGAGCTCGCCAGCGTCGCGGCGGATCTCGATGCCGAACTCGTCGCTGCGGATGCGGTCGCCGTCGACACAGCCGACCGGCAACTCGTTCTCTCCGACGGACAAAGGCTGGACTACGACGCGCTGCTGATCGCGATCGGCGCGCAGGCGGAGGCGGTTGTCGCCGGCGGCACCCTCACGCCCTGGGACTGGGGCGAAGGGCACGCATACCGGTCGATCCTCGCCGAGCTCGGCACGGGCGAGGCGAAGAGCGTCGTCTTCATCGTCCCGGCCGGCCTCACCTGGCCGCTGCCGCTCTACGAGCTCGCGCTGCTCACCAGCGTGCACGTCCGCGACCAGGGGCTCACCGACGTTTCGCTCAGCATCGTCACTCCCGAGCGGGCGCCGCTCGACGACTTCGGCCCGGCCGTGAGCACCTCCGTCACCCGACTGCTCGAGGAGCGCGGAATCACGCTCTTCGCCGGAAAGGAGATGACTGCGATCGAAGCGGGGATCGTCCGGGTCGCGGGGAGACCGCCGTTGGCCGCAGACGTGACCGTCGCTGTGCCGGTGATCCGGGCAAGGACGCTCGACGGCGTTCCAACCGATCGCGCCGGC
Source organism: Gaiellaceae bacterium (assembly GCA_036523555.1). Classification (GTDB taxonomy): domain Bacteria; phylum Actinomycetota; class Thermoleophilia; order Gaiellales; family Gaiellaceae; genus 3-1-20CM-4-69-9. Next base: position 14,819 of record DATDDZ010000289.1, on the reverse strand, counting down.
TTCATCGAGGTCGATGCGTTCTGCCGCGTGACGGACATCGACAACGTCTTCGCGGCCGGCGATTGCACGAATCAGCCGCTGAAGCAGGGAGGCATCGCCGCCCAGCAGGCGGACACGGCCGCGGCGGGCATCGCGAGGCTCGCAGGCGCGCCGGTCGAGGCCGAGCCCTTCCGGCCGGAGCTGCACGCCGTGCTGCTGACGGGGGGAACGCCGCTTCAGCTCGACCAGACCGGAGCCTCACCGCTCGTCACCGGCGATCCGGAGACCCATCCGGAGCACCTGGAGAAGATCGTGGCCCGTCAGCTGATGCGGTACCTCACGCGAACGGCGCACCACCCATGTACTTGAAGCCGCTGTCGACGGCAAGCGTCACCACGATCGAGCCCGCCGGCAGCTCCTCGGCGAGCCGCAGCGAGCCGACGACGTTTGCACCAGTGGTGATACCCGCGAAGATCCCCTCCTCGCGCGCGAGGCGGGCCGTCATCTCGATCGCCTCGTCGTCCTCGATCGTCCAGACGTCGTCGACACACGCGGCGTCCCAGAGCGGGGGCACCATCCCGCTCCAGCCCTGCATCGCGAACGAGCCGCTCGAGCCGCCGCCGATCGCGGCCGAGCCGGCGGGCTCCAGCCCGACGATGCGCACGTCGCGGCTGTGGCCCTTCAGCGCATCCGAGACGCCCATGAGTGAGCTCCCGGTCCCGATGCCGTGGCAGAACGCGGTCACTCTGCCGCCGGTCTGCTCCCAGATCTCGCGGCCGAGCATCTCCCGGTGTCCGGGCACGACGTACGGATTGCTGAACTGGTCGGTGGCATACGTTCCCGGCTCACGGGACAGCTCCGCCGCACGCTCGATCATGTTGCGGATGTCCTGCGCGGTCACGCGGCCGGGCCCCTCGACCGCGGGGATCAGGTCCAGCTCCGCGCCGAGAGCGCGCATCAACTGCATGCGCTCCTCCGTGAAGCACTCCGAGATGACGATGCGCGCGCGGTAGCCCTTCGCGCGACAGACGAGCGCTAGCGCAGGACCGGTGCTGCCGCCGGTGTACTCGACGACCGTTACGCCCGGCTCGAGCAGCGCGTCCCGTTCCGCGCCCTCGATCATCGACAGCGCCATTCGGTCCTTCATCGAGCCCGTGGGGTTTCGATACTCGAGCTTGATCCAGATCTCTGCGCCGCCAGCAGGAACGATGTGGCGAAGCTGCACCACGGGCGTGTCGCCGATGGTGTCGAGAATCCCTGGGCCCGCCATCGCCCGACAACGATATCCGCGGTACGGTTGTCCCTCGTGAAGCGCCGCCTTGCTCTCGCGCTCGTCGCCCTCGCGCTCGTCGCGTTCGTGACGGCTATGGCGTCCGGCTCGCGCGGCAACCGCGGCTCCCTCGCTGCAGCCGCCGACCCGCCGACCTGGGCAGACGTCGCGCCGGTCTTCGCCGAGAAATGCGCCGGCTGCCACTCGCCCGGCGGGATCGCCCCGTTCTCCCTCACGAAGGCCCGCTCCGCGGCCGCGCATGCGAGCGCGATCCTGGCGATGACCCGGGCCGGGAAGATGCCGCCCTGGATGCCCGGTCACGACTCGCCGACGTACGCGGGCCAGTCGCGCCGGATCCTGACCGCCGCCGAGAAGAGCCTCATCGCGCGCTGGGTGCGCGACGGCGCGCGCACAGGCGGGGGAGGCTCGATCGCACCGATCGGCCAGGACAACAACGCGCCGGGAGCCACGCTCACGCTCACACCGGCGAAGGCGTATCTCCCGAAGGCGGCCGTCGGCGGGATGGACGACTACCACTGCTTCCTGCTCGAGCCGCACCTGGCGCAGGACATGTTCGCGACGAGCGCCGTCGTCCAGCCGCAGCAGCCGGGAATCGTCCACCACGTGATCCTCTTCGAGGCCTCCGGCCAGAACGCGGCCGAGGCACGGCGCCTGAACGACCAGTCGGGAGGAAACGGCTGGACATGCTTCGGCGGGCCCGGCCTCTCCGAGACGCACCCGACCGCGGACAACGCCGCCGGCGACCGGCTCGGTGCACCGCAGTGGATCAGCGCGTGGGTTCCCGGCCATACGACGAACGACACGCCCGCGGGCACCGGGGTGCTTCTCCATGCGGGCGCCGCAGTCGTGATGCAGGTGCACTACAACCTCATCCGCTCGGCGCAGCGTGACCGCTCGCGAGCCGTCCTCAAGGTCGTTCCGGCGACCGGCTCCGCGCTGACGCCGCTCGACACCATCCTGATTCCGGCGCCGGTGGAGCTTCCGTGCCCACGCGGCGTCCACTCCCAGCTCTGCTCACGCGATGCCGCCGTCCGCGCGGAGGCGACGAAGTACGGCTACAACGCCTCGCTCATCCCGTTCGGCCTCCTCTACCTCTGCCACAAGTCACTCGCCGACTATCCGAGCTCCCCGGCGAGCGTGTCGTCGCTGACGACGACGTGCGACCGCCGCGTCAACCGGCCGATCCGCATCTACGGCGTCGCCGGCCACATGCACCTGCGCGGTTACGACATCCGGGTCGACCTCGACCCGGGCACGGCGACGGCGCGAACGCTTCTCCACATTCCGGCGTGGGACTTCCACTGGCAGGACGCGTACTACCTCGCGCAGCCGATCGACGCGAGTGCCGGGGAGACGATCCGGGTCACCTGCAAGTTCGACAACTCGGCGAAACGCCAACCCGTGGTGAACGGCAAGCGGCTGAAGCCGCGCTACGTCCTCTGGGGTGAAGGAACGACCGACGAGATGTGCCTCGGCCTCCTCCAGGTCGCCGATCGCTAGTCACGTTCACCCGGCGGGCTTCCTCTCGACGTCTTTACCATTTGCCTTGCACGCCGGCGCAGGCGCGTGTCGGAAGAAGAGAGGAAGACGAAATGACGTACGCGCCCGCCGAGCGGCCGCCGCACCCAGAAGCCGTCCACATCGCCGCTCGCGTCTCGGCTCCCTCCTCGTTGTATGCGAGCTGGCGGCACCGAAACTGGGGAGCCCTCAAGGGCAGAGCCGACCTCGTCCGCACCTGGCGGATCACGTACCGTGCTCACGACGGGCTGTCGCGAGACGCGCTCGTCGTGCTGCCGCGCTGGTACGGCCCGAAGCACGATCCCGCCATCCCACTCGTCATCTCGCCTCACGGTCGCGGCGCCACGCCCACGGAGAACGCGAGGTTCTGGGGGAACCTGCCGGCTCTCGGTCGCTTCGCCGTCGTCAACCCTGAGGGGCAGGGCGCCAGGCTCGCCCTCTACTCCTGGGGCAGCCCGGGCCAGATCAGCGACCTCGCCCGCATGCCGGAAATCGTTCGTCGCGCGCTGCCGTGGCTCCGGATCGCTCCAGACGCCGTTTATGCCGTCGGCGGAAGCATGGGCGGGCAAGAGACATTGCTGCTCGTCGCCGAACATCCGCACCTGCTCGCGGGTGCAATCTCGTTCGATGCGCCCACGAACATGGCCGCCCGCTACTCGGCCTTCCCTGAGCTCAAGTGGGGGTTGACACTTCAGAGGCTCGCCCGACTCGAGTTCGGCGGCATCCCACGCACCCGCGGCGATCTCTATGCCGACCGGAGCCCGATCTACTTCGCCCGCGAGATCGCGAGGTCGAACGTGCCGCTCGAGATCTGGTGGAGCAGGGACGATCGCGTCGTGGTCGACCAGGCTCGCGAATCAGGGCTGCTCTACCACGCGATCAAACGGCTCAAGCCGAGCGCCCCTGTCGTCGAGTACGTCGGCTGGTGGCAGCACACTGCCGAGATGCGCTCCTTCCGGCGACTGCCGCTTGCCCTGGCCGCGATGGGGCTGCTCGACTTCGCGTCGCCGTCAGCCGGAGTGCCGGTCTGATCGCAGAGTGTGGGGAGACGCTGCTCGAGCTCATCCGTGAGCTCGTCGAGATCGAGTCCCCGTCCTACTCGCCGGGGGTGGCTCGCATCGCAGAGGTGATGGCGCGCGAGCTCCACGCGCTCGGGGCAACGGTGGCGATCGTCGAAGGCGGGCATCTGTCGGCGGAGCTCGAGGGCGTAGGGCGTCCTCTGCTCCTGATCGGACACACCGACACGGTCTGGCCGGAGGGAACGCTCGAGTCGATGCCGTTCAGGGTCGAGGGTGGCCGAGCATACGGGCCCGGCGTCTACGACATGAAGGCCTGCCTCGCGGTTCTCGTCGAGGCCGTTCGCTGCGCCGGCGGCGAGCGCCGCGCTCTGCGCGTCTTCCTCACCGCCGACGAGGAGCTCGGGAGCCCCACCGGGCGTGCCTGGCTCGAGGCGGCGGCCGAGGACGTTGCCGCCGCCCTGGTCGTCGAGCCGCCGACGCCGGAGGGGAATCTGAAGACCGCGCGGAAAGGCCTCGGCCGGTTCCGTCTCACGATCACGGGCCGGCCGGCTCATGCGGGCACGCATCGCGCGGACGGAGTCAGCGCGATCGAGGAGCTGGCGCACCAGATCCTCGCGCTCCACTCCCTGAACGACGACGACCGCGGCATCTCCCTCAACGTCGGCATCGTCGAGGGAGGGACGACCGAGAACGTGGTCGCCGCCGAGGCGACAGCCCATGTCGACGTCCGGATCGCGTCCGCCGCCGACCTGCCGCGTGTCGAGCGCGCGCTCCGCGAGCTCGAGCCGGTCCTCGAGGGCGCGACGATGGAGCTCGGCGGAGGCTGGACGCGACCCCCGCTCGAACGCTCTCCGGGAGGAGCGGCCATGGCCGAGCGCGCGAGGAGCTACGGGCACGAGCTCGGGCTCGACCTGCAGGAGGCGAGCTCGGGCGGAGGCTCGGACGGCAACATCGTCGGCGCGTTGGGCGTGCCGGTGCTCGACGGGCTCGGCGCCGAAGGCGGCGGCGCGCACGCGCTCGACGAGCACGTCCTGCTCGACTCGATCCCGAAAAGGGCCGAGCTCCTGGCGAGGCTCTTGCGCAACCCGGGTATCTGACGTCACAATCGGGGCAGTCTCAGTTCGACCCTGGAGGTGGTTATGGCTGCCCAGGCGGACGATCACATGATGATCTCCGAGCGAGTTGCGCCCGGCATGTTGCCGCGCGTCCTGAACTCGTTCGACATGACGATCATCTTCGTCGCCGTCGTTCTCTTCATCGTCAACGCGTCTGCGATCCAGCAGGCGCACCAGGCCGCCTACACGTACTGGATCCTCGGCTTCGTCGCCTTCCTGATCCCGGGAGCGCTCGTCACGGCGCAACTCGGGCAGATGTTCCCGCAGGAGGGATCTCTCTACGTGTGGACGCAGAAGGCGCTCGGCCCCTTCTGGGGCTTCTTCGCCGGCTTCTGCGCGTGGTGGCCCGGAATCCTCGTCATGGTGGCGACGGGGGATGCCGTCGTCACGATCTGGCAGTTCGTCGACCACGGCGGCCTGCCGAAGGCGTGGGAGCAAGGGCTCGTCATCCTCGCCGTGCTCTGGTTCGCGGCTTTCATGTCCCTTCTGCGCCTACGCATGACGCAGTCGTACGCGAACATCGCCGTCGTCTTCTACGGCGGCGCGATCTTCGTCATCGGACTCGCGGGGATCCTCTGGCTGATCGGGGACGGGCACTCGGCCACGGGCGGCTGGGGAACCGCGAGCAACTGGAGCATCCACTCCGGTCAGTGGACGTGGTTCGGCTTCGTGATCCTCGCCCTGCTCGGAATCGAGGTGCCGCTGAACATGGGCGTGGAGATCGTGCACATGCGCGCGATCAAGAAGTACTTGTTCTGGGGGTCGATCGTGGTGATGATCGCCTACCTGTGGGCGACGCTCGGGACGATGCTCGCGCTGCCGGCGTCCAAGAGCGTCGGGAACACGACCGACATCCTGAACGCAGTGCAGGTCGGGTTCTTCAACTCCCACACCTTCGCGATCATCGCCGCACTGATCCTGCTCTGGTTCTTCGTTGCAAACACGATCGTCTACAACTACTCGTTCTCTCGGCTGCTGTTCGTGTCGGGCCTCGAGCAGCGCATGCCGCCGCAACTGGGACGGGTCAACTCGCGAAAGGTGCCTGCCTACGCGATCATCACGCAGACGGTGCTCTCGTCGCTGTTCGTCGTGGCGATCTTCAATCCGTGGGTCAGCGGGAACAACAACCAGCGTGCCTACTGGCTCTTCCAGGCCGCCGTGACCGTGATCTGGTGCATCTCCATGGTCCTGCTGTTCGCGGACATCTTCCTCGTCAAGCGCGCGTTCCCGGCGAAGTTCGAGGAGGTGCGCACCACGCACCCGTACCTGCTGTTCGCAAGTGGCGTGATCGGGATGCTCGCGTCTGGGTTCGGGGCGTACGTGACGTTCCGGTCGCCGTGGACGTCCCTCTTCACCGTTGCGCACTGGAGGATCTGGCTCGGCGTCCTCTGCGGTGTCTCGGTTGCCGCAGCCGTGTTCATCTATGCGGTCAGCGAGTACATGCACAGACGACATGCGCCGACGCCTGGACTGACGCCAGCGGCGTAACTTGGACGCGGCCGAGGTCGTGAAGAAAGCGGACGAGGCGGGCCTCCGCCTCGTCCGCTTTCTCTGGTGCGGGAACGACGGCACCGTGCGCGCGAAGGCGAGCGCGATCGACGGGCTCGAGGGCAGGATCGAGAGCGGGATCGGTCTCACGGTCGCGATGCAGGCGATGAACGCGCTCGACCAGTTGCAGCCGGTCGACGGCATGGGCCCCGTCGGCGAGGTGCGACTCGTCCCCGATCCGGCCACGTTCCGCGTCCTCCCCTACGCGCCGCGCATGGGTGCGATGCTCGTCGACCACCTCCTCCTGACCGGGGAGCCGGCGCCCGTCTGCCAGCGCACGTTCCTGAAACGGATGGAAGGGCGGCTCGAGCAGCGGAGCACGCGGCTCGAGTGCTCGTTCGAGAACGAGTTCTCGCTCGCAACGCTCGTCGACGGCACCTACGTCCCCATCGACTCCGGCCTCTGCTTCTCGACCATCAGCGCAACCGCGGCGCAGGATTACGTCGACGACCTGGCGGCGGCGCTCGAAGCGCAGGGAATCGTGCTCGAGCAGTACTACTCCGAGCTCGGCCACGGCCAGCACGAGATCTCGACCGGGCATGCAGCGGCGTTGAAGGCTGCCGACGAGCAGCTGCTCGCCCGCGAGACGATCCGCGGCGTCGCCGCGAAGCACGGCCTCGTCGCATCGCTCGCGCCGAAGCCCTGGCCCGACAACGCCGGCAACGGCGGGCACATCCACTTCTCGCTCTGGGATGCAGATGCGGAGCTGAACCGGTTTCACGACGCATCCGCGCCGGACGGGCTGTCAGGGGAGGCGCGCTCTTTTGTCGCGGGAGTGCTCGAGCACCTGCCCGGGCTCTGCGGCCTCACGGCACCGAGCTTCAACTCCTACCACCGGATCGTGCCGCAGTACTGGGCCGGTGCGTTCGTGTGCTGGGGCCACGACAACAGGGAGGCACCCGTGCGCGTGCCGTCGGTGTTCCGCGGGAAGGAGGAGGCGTCGACCAATCTCGAGCTGAAGGCGGCCGACGCGAGCTGCAACCCGTACCTCGCGCTCGGCGGGCTGATCGCGGCCGGGCTCGACGGCCTCGAGCGGGAGCTCGAGCCGCCCGAGCCGGTCGAGGTCGACCCGGCCACGATCGACGAGGCAGAGCGTGAGAGGCGCGGCATCGTCCGTCTGCCGGAAACCCAGGCGGAAGCGCTCGACGCGCTCGAACGCGACGAAGTCCTCATCGCCGCCCTCGGCCCTGTCCTGGCAGAGTCGTATCTCGCAGTCCGCCGGTCCGAGTGGGCCGCCTACTCCGTGGGAGACGAGGCATTCGAGCAGCAGGGCCACTTCTCGAAGTACTGAGCCGGGTCGGGCTCGTCGACCATCACGCGCACGGAATCCTCCGCGCGCAGCCGACCCTCGACGAGTTCCGCGGGCTCTTCTCGGAGAGCCTCGACCCCCGCCAATGGCCACACGTGGCGACGGGCGTCACGTACCGCCGCGCCATGCGCGAGCTGGCCGACTTCTTCGGCTGCGACCAGACCGAACGCGCGGTCTACGAGCACCGGCTGTCGACCGACCCGGCCGAGTATGCGTCGTCGCTTCTGCGCGCGACGCGCACCGACCTGCTCTTCGTCGACGACGGCTTCCCGGCCGCCGACATCGGTACCGGCTGGGAGGAGCTCGGAGAGCTCGCCGCCTGCGAGGCGCGGCCCGTGCTGCGGATCGAGAGCCATGCCGAGGCGAGCCCTCGCGGCATCGGCGACGAGATCGCCTCTGCGCGCGCGAACGGCTACGTCGCGCTCAAGACCATCGCCGCCTACCGCGGCGGGCTCGACCGGGTGCCGGCCGGCGTGATCGCCGCGCTCGCGGCGAACGAGGCGACCGGCGAGCCTCTTCCGGTACAGGTGCACTGTGGCTTCGGTGACTCTGACCTCCACCTCTGGCGGTCTGATCCCTCGTATCTGAAGCCGGTCGTCGAGCGCTTCCGCGAGACCCCGTTCGTCCTCCTGCACTGCTACCCGTTCGTGCGCGAGGCGGGCTGGCTGGCGCACGTGTACGGCAACGTGTACTTCGACCTGTCGCTGACGATCCCGCACGTCGCGCGACCGGCCGACGCCCTGCGCGAGGCGCTCGAGCTCGCCCCCGTCTCGAAGCTGCTGTACGCGTCGGATGCCGCGCGCACACCGGAGCTCTACTACCTCGCGGCGAAGTGGTGGCGCGAGGCGCTCGCATGCGTGCTGCCCGAGCTCCTCGGCGGCGATGCGGAGGAAGCGGGTCGCCTCATCCTGCGCGAGAACGCGCTCGCGCTCTACCCGGTCGCCGCGAGCAGCTCCTCGCCGTCGCGGATGTAGCGCAAGGCGCCGACCGAGCGATAGAAGGCGAGGGCCTGCTGCAAGTGCACGTCGGCTTCGGCGCGCCTGCCCTCCTCGATGAGGAGCCTCGCGAGACGCAGGCGCACGAACGCCACATCAGTAGCCGCGCCGGCACGCTCGTAGATCTCCGCCGCACGCTCGAGGTCGCCGTCGAACAACGCGCCGGCACCCTCCGCCCACGGAGTGGACAAGCGCGCCGACATCAAGATTCTCCGCCTCACGTACTCGGGCCCGACGAGGTCGATGAGAACGGCGACGACCTCTCCTGGTCCGCCGTAGGGGAAATCCGGTGAGCGCGCTTCGTCCGCCAAAAGCTCCAGTGCAAAAGGCTTCGCCCGCTCGTTGTCGCCGGCGGCGGCGGCAACGACCGTCGAGATCGCGAGCGCCGGATAGAGCGTCTGGGGATCGCCCGCACTCCGAGCGGTCGCGAGAGCGCGTGCGGCGTCCTCCCTCGCGCCCTCGTGTTCGCTGCGCGCGCTGCGAATCAACGCGCGGATATCGAGCGCCGACGCCTCCGCGTACGCCGCACCTGTCTCTTCTTCGAGGAAAGCCTGGGCGGCGAAGAGCGCTTCGTCCCACCGACCTACCCGGTACAGGAGCCCGGGTCGCTGCGCCCGGGCAAAGCGCAGAAGCGGGACGTTCCCGAACCGCGCGGCCCAGCCGATCGCCTGCTGCACGAGCTCGATTGCACGTTCGAGGTCGCCGGTCAGGAACTTCAACGTGCTGAGGTTGTGAACCGACCGTGCCACCTCCGGGGAGTTGATCTCGGAGCCGAGCGCGATACCGGCTTCGAGGTCGGCGAGCCCCTCGAGCTCGCCCCGGTAGACGCGCGACACCCCGATGTTGTTGAGAGCGTGCACGCGGACGTCCGGCAGATCGAGCAGCGTCGCCATCTCGAGCGCGGCGCGGCCCAGGGGGATCGCCTCGGCCGGGCGCCCCGCCAGCATGGCGTACCGGGAGGCCTGGCTGAGGATCCAGGCCTTGGAGCGCGACGGCCGGAGCGGCTCGACGAGCTCGAGCGCGCGGTCGAGATGTGAACGGACCTCGTTGCTCTGTCCTCGATGCCACGCCGCTTCGGCCGCGAGCGCAAGCGCCTCGCCGGAGAGGTCCGGCCGGCCCGCGGCCAGCAACGCCGACGCCGCCTCCGTCAGCCTCTCGTCGCCCTGCCCATCCAGGAATTCCGCTCGCGCGAGGCCGAAAAGGACGAGCTCGCGGTCCGCCGACGCGGACGGCCAGAGCTCGAGAGCGGCTCGGTAGTAGTCGACGGCGGAGCTGTATGCGTTCAGCACCATCGCCCGGTCGGCGGCGCGTCGCAATGCATTGCGGGCGCGCTCCGTGAGCTCCATCGACGGCCGGCCCGCGGCACCCCGCAGCTCGATCGCGGTCGAGTAATGGTGCGCGATCAGCTCGGCATGGTCGTCGGGACGGCCGAGCGACTCGAGCCAGCCGACTGCGGCGGTGTGCTTGTCGGCGCGGGCGTTACGCGGCACCTGGCCGTAGGCAACCTCACGGACGATGACATGCCGGAACGCGAGCTCGGTGTCGCCCGCGACGGCCGACCGCCGCTCGCGTCGCACGAACCCTTTCCGCTCGAGCGAGTGGATCACTCCCCCGAGCTCATCGTCCTCGAGCCCGGTCAGGACGGCGGCGCCCCCGGACCAGAACACCTTCCCGAGGACCGCTGCGTCCTGAAGGAGACGCTTCTCGTCCGGAGAGAGGGCATCGAGCCGAGCCGCGATGATCCCCTGCACGTTCTCGGGCAGGGGCATCTCTTCGACGGAATCCCGCTCGAGGAAGAGGCGGGCGAACTGCTCCGCGTAGAGCGGATTTCCGCCGGCACGCTCGAGCAGCTCCTGCTGGGTCTCGGCGGGAAGTACAGCGCGGTCGAGCACCGCGGCGATGACGAGCGCCGCCTCCGTGTCGGCTAGCGGGGAAAGCGCGAGCGTCGCGGCATTCAGCTTGCCGCCGCCCCAGCCGGGCCGGCGGTCGAGCAGCTCGGGGCGAGCCGTCCCGAGCACCAGCAGCGGCGCGCCGGTCGCCCATTCGGCCAGGTGGTCGACGAAGTCGAGCAGCCCGTCGTCCGCCCAGTGCAGGTCCTCGAAGACGAGGACCAGCGGGTGCTGCTCCGCAAGTCCCTCGAGATAGCGGCGCCACGCCGTAAATGCCTCTTCGCGGTTGACCGCGACCTCGTCACCGAGGCCGACGAGCGGCTCTAGATGTTTGAGGACCCAGTCGCGCTCGTGCTCGTCGACCGTCTGCTCGACCGAGGCTCGCAGGTTCGCCCTCGCGTCCTCGGCCGAGTCGTTCTCGTGAATCCCCGCCTGAGCCTTCACCATCTCGCCGAGCGCCCAGAAGCTGACGCGTGTCCCGTAGGGGAGCGCCCGTCCCTGTCTCCACCAGGCGAGCTCGGTGCTCTCGTCGAGCCGCCGGAAGAGCTCGGCCACGAGGCGCGACTTGCCGATTCCGGGGACGCCGACCAGCGTGACGAGCTGAGGCTCCCCCTCGCGGCAGACACGGTCGAATGCGTCGAGCAACGAGCCCAGCTCGCGCTCCCGGCCGACGAGCGGCGTCAGCGCGCGCTCCTCGAGATCCATCCCGAGACGAGCGTGCGCGTGCAGCGGCTCCCAGACGCGCACCGGCTCTGCCTTGCCCTTGGCCGTGACGGCGTCTCGCTCCTCGTAGTCGATCACGTCGCGCGTCGAGCGCCAGGTCGCCTCCCCGACGAGGATCCCGTTGATCGGAGCCGCCGACTGGAGGCGCGCCGTGGTGTTCACGACGTCCCCGGAAGCCATCCCCTCGCCGGCGTCCGGCCGGGCGCCGAGCGCGATCAGCGCTTCCCCGGTGTTGACCGCTATCCGCAGCTCGAGGCGGCCCTCCTCCTCGCGCGCCCAGTCGCGAATCGCCAGCGCCGCGCGAACGGCGCGCTCCGGGTCGTCCTCATGCGCGACCGGCGCGCCGAACAGCGCGACCACGGCGTCGCCGATGAACTTCTCCACCGTGCCGCCGAAGCGTTCGAGCTCCGACCGAAGCCGCTGGTGATACGGCGCGAGCAGCCCGCGCACGTCCTCCGGGTCCATCGTCTCGGCACGCGAGGTGAAGCCGACGAGGTCTGCGAAGAGCACCGTGACGACCTTGCGCTCCTCGACGCCCGCCTCCGCAGCCTCGAGCGGGGTGGCGCAGGCGAAGCAGAACCGCGCGATGTCCGGGTTCTCCTGCCCGCAGCTGGGACAGACGATCATGGGCGAAGCGTACGGGTCAAGGTGAGCCGGTTCTAGCTCAGGCGAGGATGCAGGCCGCCTCGTGGCCGGCGGTGCGAGCGCTGCCGGGACGTCGCAGCTCCGGATCGTGCGTGCGGCAGTCCTCGATCGCGAGGGGGCATCGTGGGTGGAAGCGGCAGCCGCTCGGGATCCTCGCCGCGTCCGGCGCCTCCCCCGTGAGGATCTGGGGCCGCGTTCGGTCGCGAGGATCCCGCCGAGGGACGACCGAGAGGAGCGCGCGCGTGTACGGGTGCTGCGGGTTTTCGATGATCTCGGCCGCGGGGCCGATCTCCACGATGCGCCCGAGGTACATCACGGCGATGCGGTCGGCGAACCGCGCCGCGGTCGAGAGGTCGTGCGTGATCATCAGGATGCCGAGGCCCCCGTCGCGGAGATCGTCGAGCAGCTTGAGGACGCCGGCGCGGACGGAGACGTCGAGCATGGAGACCGGCTCGTCGGCGACCAGGAGCTCCGGCTCGAGCACGAGGCCGGCCGCGATCGCGACCCGCTGGCGCTGGCCGCCCGAGAGCTCGTGCGGGTAACGCTCGAGGAAGAGATCCGGCGGTGTGAGCTCGACGCGCTCGAGCGCCTCCCGCACGCGCTCGCGCCGCTCCGCCCGAGAGCCGCCGAGGTGGTGGATGAGCAGGGGCTCCTCGACGGCGGCGCGCACGGTCAGGCGCGGGTCGAGCGACTCGTACGGGTCCTGGTAGATGATCTGCATCCGCCGCCTGAGCGGCCGGAGCCGGCGGGCGGACAGCTCGGTGACGTCCTGGCCGGCGAACGTGACGCGCCCGGCGGTCGCGGCGACGAGCCGGAGGACGGTCTGGGCCGTGGTGGTCTTGCCGCAACCCGACTCGCCGACGAGCGCGAGCAGCTCACCACGCTCCACGGCGAACGAGACGTCGTCAACGGCGAGCACCGATCGCCGCGGGCGGCGCAGCAGCCCTCCCACGAGGCCGCGCGGCACGGGATAGCGAACGACGAGCCCTTCGACGTCGAGCAGCGGCCCGGCCCCGTTCGAGCTCACCGGGGGGCCGCCTCCGCCGCGACGTCGTTCAGATGGCAGGCCGCCGCGTGCGCCGGCGCGATCTCGCGCAGGAGCGGGCGGTCGTGGTCGCAGCGGGAGAACGCGCGGTCGCAGCGCGGCTGAAACGGGCACCCGTCGATCTCACGGTCGAGCCGCGGTGGCGCGCCGGGGATGGAGACCGGAAGCCCGTTCCCGTGCAGGTCCGCGGTGGCGGCAAACAGAAGCCTCGTGTACGGATGCCGCGGCTCGTGGAAGAGCTCGTCGACCGAGCCCTGCTCGACGAGCTCGCCTGCGTACATCACCGCTGCGCGATCGCAGAGCTGCGCGACGACCGGGAGGTCGTGCGTGACGAGCAGGAGGGCGAGGCCGAAGTCACGGCAGAGCGCGTCGAGCAGCTCGAGGATCTGGGCCTGCACCATCACGTCGAGGGCCGTCGTGGGCTCGTCCGCGATCAGCACGCTCGGCTCGCAGGCCAGCGCCATCGCGATCGCTGCACGCTGCCGCATGCCACCCGAGAACTCGTGCGGGTACCGCTCTGCGCGGTCCTTGGGGATCCCCACGGAGGCGAGCAGCTCGCCCGTGCGGATGCGGGCGTCACGTCCGGTCGCACGGCCGTGCAGCTCGAGCGCCTCGACGATCTGCGACCCCACGGTCTTGACGGGGTTGAAGGCGTTCATCGCTCCCTGGAACACCATCGCGACGTCGACCCAGCGGTGCGGCCGCATCGTCTCCTCGGCGCCCGCGAGGATGTCCTCGCCCGACAGGACGACCTGTCCGGCCACGGACGCGCTCGGTGGCAGAAGCCCCATCAGCGCGAGCGCGGTCGTCGTCTTGCCGCACCCCGACTCGCCGACCAGGCCGAGCCGCTCGCCCGGGTCGAGCCGAAGCGAGACGCCCTGCACGGCGTGGAGCATCCCTCCGCGCGGAAGGTCGAACCACACGTGCAGGTCCTCCGTCCGCAGGAGCCCGTCCGTCACAGCGCCCCCTCCTTCCGGCCGACGAGGGGCCGCAGGCGGAATCCCCGGGCCGACAGATGCGCGACGCGAAGCCTCGGATTGAGCGCGTCCTCGAGCGCCTGGCCGATCAGGCTGCACGAGAGGATCAGGAGCGCCACGAGTACTCCCGGCGGCACGATCGCCCACCACGCGCCGGACGAGATCGCTGCGCGTTGGAACGCGTTCTCGATCATCTTCCCGAGCGAGATCCGGCTCGGGTCACCGAGGCCGAGGAACGCCAGCGCGGTCTCGTCGAAGACCGCGACCGCGATGGTGAGCACCGTGTTCGCGATCAAGAGGGGCGCAACCTGCGGCAACACGTGGCGCAGGACGATCCGCGTGTGGCCAGCGCCGAGCGCGCGCGCACGTTTGATGTAGACGCGCTCTCTCACGCTCTTCACCTGAGCGCGGATGACCCGGGCGGTGGACGTCCAGAGGAGGATCCCGATCACGATCACGATGTGGAAGAGGCTCGGCCCCCAGATCGCCGCGACGATGATCATCAGCGGCACGTCGGGGATGACGAGGAAGTAGTCGGTGACGCGCATCAGGATCCCGTCGACCTTGCCGCCGAAGTAGCCGGCGAGGACGCCGATCGTCCCGCCGATCAGCATCGACACGAGCGTGGCCGCGAAGCCGACCACGAGCGAGATCCGCGCGCCCCACATCAGCAGCGTGACGACGTCGATGCCGCCGTCGTCGAGGCCTAGGGGGTGCTTCCAGGAGGGATGCCCGAAGACCGGCCCGGCCGGGTTGTGCAGGTCGT
>DATDDZ010000288.1:0-2802 GCA_036523555.1 Gaiellaceae bacterium | reverse complement strand
TCCCGCGGTACTCGTCGTCGGTGCGGACGTCGAGAATCGTCAGCGACGGATCCACGAGCCGTCCTGCCAGCTCGTTGCGCGTCGGTACCGCTCCCAGGTTCGGCTCGAAGGTCGTCTTGATCGGCTTCAGCTCGACCTGGCCGACTTCGAGCTCTTCGGGCCAGGCGGCGAGGCCACCGACGAGGACCGCGACTCGCGGGTGTCCGCCAAGCTCGGCCATCTGCGCAGCCGGCATTGCGCCGACGCCGTCGCCGCGGTCGTAGAGAACGAGACGCTCTTCGCCCGTGACGCCGTGCCGTCGCAGCCGGAGACCGACCTCCGCCGCGAGCGGCTCCAGGACCTCTCGATCGCTCATCGGCGGCGGTGAGCCGAGGACGAGCGGCCTCGACCCGCGAATATGACCCCGGGTGTGCGCGTTCGGCCCGCGCACGTCTGCGAGGAACAGGTCGTCCGATCCGAGCTGCTGCTCGAGCCACGCGATGTCGACGACGGCGGGGAGGTCAGACACGGCCGAGGAAGTCCGACAGGACGGCGTTGAACTCGTCGGGACGCTCGAGATTCGCCAGGTGGCCCGTGTCGGAGAGCTCGAGCACCTCGAAGCCGTCGAGCTCCGACGCGGAGACGTAAGGATCGGAGTCTCCGACCACGAACTGCACCGGCACCTCGAGCGAACGCGCGACCTCCGTCGAGTCGGCGCGGTCGCGGACCGCCTCCATCGCCTGGACGAGCTTGTCCGTCTCCCGGAATTCGAGGCTCTGGTCGAGCTTGCTCTGATCGGAGACGAGCTTCGGGAGCATCATGCGCCAGAGCCCATCCGCGCCCTCCGCCTCGATCAGCGCAATCGTGTCGGCACGGCCGGCCCGCCGCTCGTCCGAGTCGGCATCGGGGCGCGCACCCAGAAGCAGTAGGCCGCGCACTCGCTGTCGTTCCTGCGCGGCGAGCGCAAGCGCGCAGTAGCCGCCCATCGACGCTCCCACGACCACGAGCTCACCCTCGATCTCCCCGGCAATGGACTCGGCCCACGAGGTCATCGTCGGGCCGCGCCCGTACAGCAGCGGCACGTGGACGTCGTACGCGGAGAGAGCCGGAAGCTGCGGCTCCCACATCCGCCCGTCGAGCGGGAACGCGTGGAGCAGGAGGACGGTCACGAGGCCAAGACGAGCTCGACCTCGGCCGCGATCGACGGCCGCTGCACGAGGCGCTCGAGCCACGCTTCGACGGCCGGGAAGTGGTCGAGGGCGACCGCCATCCGGTCGCGCGCGCGCAGGATCCACGGCACGTATGCGATGTCCGCGAGCCCGAACGCGCGTCCCGTGAGGTAGCCCTGCGCGTCGAGCACGGCGTTGAGGCGCGAGAGTGCGCTCTCGAAGCCCGCGCGTGCACCGTCTTCCTCGCGCCGCAGCGCGTAGTACGGCCGGGAGAGCTCGTCGAACCGGAAGACGAGGAGACGGGCGAGCGAGCGCTCTCCCGGATCGGCGGGCCAGAGGGGCGGCTCGGGATAGCGCTCGTCGAGGTACTCGTTGATCACGGCCGATTCGGGCAGCAAGAATGCGTCTTCCTCGACGATCGGCACTCTCCCGAGCGGGTTCTTCTCGTAGATCCAGGCGGGCCGGTCGGAGAGGTCGATCTCGACCGTCTCGTATTCGATGCCCTTTTCCGCGAGCGCGATCCGGACGCGCGCGCAGTAGGGACAGCGGTCGGCGTCGTAGAGGGTGATCACCGGTCGATCCTAGCCTTGACGCTCATCAGCTCCGCGAGCTGCGCGGCCAGTTCCCGCGCAGGGGGCAGCTCCGACGGCGAGGAAGCGACCCGCGCGACGGCGCGCACGCGTGCCGGGTCGGCGCCCGTGAGCCGCGCAACGAGGGTCGGGTTCGCGGAGAGCGACAGCTCGTCCGCCTTGCTCAGCTCGCCGTAGTAGGTCGGGACCGAGAGGTACTCGTCGACCATCCGGCCTCGCTCGAAGAGCAGGAAGCGGACGACCTCTCCCTCCTCGACCGCGAGCGCGATCGCCGGGACGCCGAGGCGTTCCGACAGCTCGGTCGCGAGCCGCCGCTGCGCACTGCGGTCGCGGTCGCAGAGCTCGTCGACGACGGTGACCCAGCCGTTTTCCGGCGGCGTCACCTCGGTCCAGGCCGAACGGCCGAGACGGGGGAGAAACTGCTTCACCGCGCGCTCGACCGCCGTCTCGTCGTCCGTCTGCACGTGCGTCGAGCCCACGGACGCGGGGAGCTCGTCCGTCGACAGCCGCTCGGCGAAGGCGGCGAGCGGGGCGACCATGAACATGTCGACGGCGGCGAAGCCGAGACGGTCGTAGAGACGCCGAGCATCGTGGTTGGCGAGCAGGACCTCGAGGCTGACGTGGTCGAGCCCCGCCTCGCGCGCCGGCGTCACGACTCCGGCCAGAAGCTCCCGGCCGACTCCCTCGCCGCGCGCCTCCGGCCGCACGTAGAGATCCGTCACGTGCGCTGTTCTGCGGCCGTGGTCGCCGAGGACGCAGAAGAGGAAGCCGAGCGCACGGCCGTCGTCCTCCGCGATGAGCGCAACACCGTCGCGCACCGTCTCCGACAGGTCTGCCCACGCGTGATCCCAGTCCTCGCGGAGGTAGTCGGGCTGATCGAGCTCCGCCTCGAACTCCTCCCACAGCTCTCGCACGAGGTCTCGGTCGTCCTCGGTGGCGCGGCGGATGGTCACTGGTAGCGCAGGGCGGCGAGGAGGTAGTGGGCGCTCAGGTTCTGGAAGGGGTGGAAGCGGGCGCCGGCTGCGCGGACGTCCGTGACGTCAGGGTAGAACGCCGCCACCGCC
>DATDDZ010000287.1:0-5016 GCA_036523555.1 Gaiellaceae bacterium | reverse complement strand
GCGCGTTGAGCCCGGCCGCGCGGAGCCACGCCCCCTGCTCGCGGACGAGGGCTGCGGGATCTCCACCCGAGGGACGCGCGTGATCCGGCGCCGTCCAGTGCGTGTGCAGCCCGAACGGCCCGTTCTCGGAGGCCTCCCAGGCCCGCTCGAGCCACAAGCCCTCGTCCTCGCCCGCCGCCGGAGGGCGCATCAGGGCCGCGATCGCAAACCTTCCCGGCCGGCGCCGCTGGAGAGCCGAGAAGCGCCGCCACGCCTCGTCGTCGAGCGGGCGCTCCACATGGCACGAGACGACGGCGTACCGCCCGTGCAGTATGTCCTCCGTGTGCGGCATCGCCGGACTCTATTCGCCCGGGAGCGCGCCCAATCCCGAGCTCGTGGACGCGATGCGCGCCTCGATCGTCCACCGCGGGCCGGACGAGGGCTCGACCGACGCGTTCGGCCGCTGCGTGCTCGGTCACCAGCGCCTGCGGGTGCTCGATCTCGCCACCGGCTACCAGCCCGTCGCCAACGAGACGAGCGACGTCGTCGCGGTCTACAACGGCGAGGCCTACAACTTCCGGCAGCTGCGCGAGGAGCTGCGAGGCCACGAGATCCGCGGCACGGGCGACACCGCGGTGCTGCCCCACCTGTACGAGGAGAGCGGGCCGCAGTTCGTCACGCGGCTCGACGGGATGTTCGCCCTGGCGCTCTGGGACGCGAAGCGGGAACGGCTCGTCCTGGCGCGCGACCGCCTCGGCAAGAAGCCGCTGCTCTGGACGCGCCTGGCGGACGGGACGCTCGCCTTCGCATCGGAGCTGAAAGCCCTGCTGCGACTGCCCGGCGTCTCGCGTGACGTCGACCTGGACGCGATCGACTCCTACCTCGCGCTCCAGTACGTGCCGGGAGAGCGGACGGGGCTCCGCGGCATCCACAAGCTCGCTCCCGGGCACGTGCTCGTCGCGCAGGGGGAAAAGGAGGCGATCGAGAGCTACTGGCGCCCCCACCCCGCCGAGCCGAGCACGAGCGAGGACGAGTGGCTCGAGCGCGTGCGGGCGACCGTCACGTCGGCCGTGCGCAAGCGGCTCGTCGCCGACGTCCCGCTCGGCGCTCTCCTGTCAGGAGGGATCGACTCCAGCATCGTCGTCGCGCTGATGGCCGAGTCTTCGGCGCAGCCGGTCCGCACCTTCACCGTCGGCTTCGCCGACCCGCGCTACGACGAGCGCTCGTACGCGCAGGCCGTCGCGGAGCGCTTCGGGACGATCCACGAGGAGCTCGAGCTCCGCGCCGGCATCGCGGAGACGCTGCCGAGGCTGGCGGCCTCCTACGACGAGCCGCTCGGCGACGAGGCCGCGTTTCCCACCTTCCTGATCGCCGAGCAGGCGAGACAGCACGTGACCGTCGCGCTTGCCGGCGACGGCGGCGACGAGGCTTTCGCCGGCTACGAGCGCTACCTCGCCCACGGCCTCGCGGCGCGCGTGCCCGCGCCCGCGGCCCGCGTAGCGGCTGCGGCGCTGCGACTTGTCCCCGCGTCGCGGCGCGAGCCGAGATCCCCTCTTCACCGCGCCTCGCGCTTTCTCGAGACGGCCGCGTCGCCTGCGGGCGAGCGGTACACACGGCTGATGGAGGTCTTCCCGCTCGAGTCCCGGCGCGCGCTCTGGGCCGAGCCCGGCCGCGCCCGGCCCGTCCGGCTCGAGCCGACGCGCAGCGGAATCGCGGGCCTCCAGGAGCTCGACCTCCGGACCTACCTTCCAGGCGACCTCCTCCTCAAGGCAGACATTGCGTCCATGGCGCACTCGCTCGAGCTGCGCTCGCCGCTCCTCGACCACGAGGTGGTCGAGCTCGGGCTCGCGCTGCCCGACCCGCTCAAGGCCCGCGGGCGTGAGGGCAAGATCGCGCTCAGGCTGGCGTTCGGGGGAGAGCTGCCCGCGGCTGTCGCGGGCCGCGGCAAGACCGGATTCGGGGTGCCGCTCGGACGATGGTTCCGGGAGGACCTGAAAGAGGCTGCCCATGACCTGCTCGCTGACGACCGCGGCTGGTTCGACGCCGGCGAGGTCGGGCGGCTGCTCTCCGACCACGAGTCCGGTCGCGCGGATCACGGCCACCGGCTCTGGTGCCTGCTGATGCTCGAGCTCTGGCTGCGCACCCACGTCGAGGCTCCCGTGCTCGTCGCCGCGTGACGGCGTGAGGCGCGCGCACCTCTGGCTGGTCGCCGCGGCGGCGATCGCCCCGCGCCTGGCCGTCCTCCTCCGGGAGCGCGGCGCAATCCTGACCGCCTTCACCGACAAGAGTGACGACTTTGCCCAGACGTTCGTCCACCACGGAACGTTCGGCTTCATCCCGGGCGAGCCGTCTGCCTATACGCAGCCGCTCTACGGCTTCTTTCTCATCCCGACCTACTCGGTCTTCGGACGGACGTGGTGGGCAGTGGGCGTCGCTCAGATCGCCGTCGCGACGGCGACGGCGCTGCTCGTCTACGCGATCGGGGCGCGGATCCTGTCCCGCCGCGTCGGCGTGTTCGCGGCCGTCGTCTCGACGTTGAGCCCGTACCTCGCGTGGCACGACGTCCACCTCAACCGCGAGGTGCTCGACCAGCTCGTGGCGGCCGCGCTCGTCCTGAGCGCGATCATCGCCGCCGACCGCCGCTCGCTCGCATGGGCGACCGGCGCGGGCCTCTTGAGCGGGATCGCCGTTCTGGGGAACGTCCGGCTCGCGCTCATCCCGGTCGTCGTCGCGGCCTACCTCGTCGTCCGGACCGGGTGGAGCTGGGCGCCCGTGGCCGTCGTCGCCGCCGCCGCGGTCGCCGTCGCGCCCTGGGTCGTGCGAAATCGCGTGCAGCTCGGCTGCTTCGCGCTCACGACCGACGGACGCGCCCTGTGGAAGGCGAACAACCTGCAGACCTACGACCTGCTCGCCGCGGGCAAGTGGATCGACGACGTGAAGGACCCACCCGGGCACCCGTTCCCGAATCCTGAGGAGGCGCGCGACATCTACCGGCAGAGCGGCCGCAAGATCCACGTCGACGAGTGTGCGAACGAGAGCTACTACCAGCACAAGGCGTGGCTCTTCGTCCGCGACCACCCCGGCGCGAAAGCGAAGCTCGCGGGGCAAGCGGTGCGCATGGAGTGGGATCCCCGGACGACTGCCTCCGCGACCGACTCCGGCAGCGGGCTGATAAGAGGCGTGGCACAGCCCCTCTACACCGGCGTGCTGTTTGCGCTCGCGCTCGTGGGGATCGCCGTCGGCCCGCGCCGGTTCGTCGGGCTCGCCGTGGCAGTGCTCGCGTACCAGACGCTCGCCGCAAGCGTCTTCGTGGGCGCGACGCGGTACCGGGTCGGGACCGACTTCCTGCTCGCGCTGCTCGCGGCGGCGGCGCTCGACTGGGTCCTCCGGCGCCGCCACGCGGCGCGATGAAGGTCCTGCACATCCACCGGATCGGCGGGATCGGGGGCTCCGAGCGGCATCTCCTGACCCTGCTGCCCGCCCTCGCAGAGCGGGGCGTCGACGTGCGCTTCCTCGGCCTGGACGATCCGGCGCGCGCCCCGGATCCCTTCTACGAGGCGCTGGGGGTTCCGTTCGAGCGCCTGTCCGCGCCGCGCGACGTCGATCCGCGGCTCGCGCTGCAGGTGCGGCGCCTGACGCGACGCGCAGACATCGTGCACACGCACCTCGTCCATGCGGACGTGTACGGCGCGCTCGGAGCGCGCCGCCTCGTCTCGACGAAGCACAACGACGATCCGTTTCGGGCCGGCACCTTTCGCTACGTCGAGCGCGTGCTGGCGCGCCGAGCGTCATGCGTGATCGCGATCACAGCGGCTCTCGCACGGTTTCAGGTCGAGCGCGTCGGGCTACCTGCCTCGAAGGTCGAGGTCGTCCACTACGGCCTCGACGACTTGCCCGCCGCGTGGGGGGCGAACAGTCCCGATGACGTCTCCGCGGCGGCGCGCATTCTGCTCGCCGTCTGCCGGCTCGAGCCGCAAAAAGGCATCGACGTCGCGCTCCGCGCGCTGCCCGATGTCGTCAGACGGCACCCTCGTTCAGAGCTGGTCGTCCTCGGCGAGGGACCGCAGCGCGCCGAGCTCGAGGAGCTCGCGCGGTCGCTCGGCGTCACCGCGCACTTCCCGGGACGCGTGCCAGACGTGTCCGCGTGGCTCCGCCGGGCCGATCTGCTCGTGCATCCGGTGCGCTGGGAAGGGTTCGGCCTCGCGCTGCTCGAGGCGATGCTCGCGTCGCTGCCTGTCGTCGCGTCGCGGGTGAGCGCGATCCCGGAGATCGTCGTCGACGGGGAGACAGGGGTCCTCGTACCTCCTGACGATGCTCCCGCGCTCGCCGCGGCGATCACACGCGTCCTCGACGATCCCGGCGAGTACGGCGAGCGAGGCCTGGCGCGGGCCCGCTCGGAGTTCAGCGTTGCGCGCATGGCCGACCGCACTCTGGCCGTCTACCGCGCGGCCGTCACCTGAGCGCGTCCTCGTAGAGCAGCTCGGTCCGGTCGGTGCAGCGCTCCTGGAGGAAATGCTCCAGCGCGCGGGCGCGGCCCGCCTCCCCCATCCTGGCCGCGAGCTCCAGGTTTCCGGCGAGCTGGGTGATCGCATCGGCCAGCGGCCCCGACTCTCCCGCGGGCACGAGCAGGCCGGTGACGCCGTCCTGGACGAGCTCGCCGAGCCCCCCGATCTCGGCCGCTATGACCGGGCGCGCACGCTCCATTGCCTCCAGGGCGACCATGCCGAAGCCCTCGCCGAGCGACGGGACGACGACAACCGCCACCTCCTCGATGGCACGCTGAATCGGCGACACGTAGCCGAGGAAGCGCACCGCGTCGTCGATCCCCAGCTCCTTCGCGAGCGCGTGCAGCGCGGGCTCGAGAGGACCGCGACCGGCGATCTCCAACACGAGCGACGGCACGCGGCGGCGGGCCTCGGCGAACGCGCGGAGCAGGACGATGTGCCCCTTGATCGGGATCAGGCGCCCGACGCAGAGCAGGCGGGACCCCGACGCGGAGAACGGACGCGGCACTCCGTCCGGCTCGATGCCGTAGTG
>DATDDZ010000286.1:0-7892 GCA_036523555.1 Gaiellaceae bacterium | reverse complement strand
GCGCTCGGCGTCCGCCCGCTGCTCGTCCGCGTCGGCGGGACGCTGCCGATCTACCCGGCGCTCGCGGCAAAGGGCATCCCGACGATCGGGACGGGCTTCGCCCTGCGTGAGAGCAACGTGCACTCGCCGAACGAGCGGATGCGCGTTGAGGATCTCGACCGGGCAGTCGCCGCTGCTTCGGAGCTCTACACCGGCCTCGCTGCCCTTGCCTGACGCGCGTTACGCGAGCCCGCTCGCAGCCGAGCTGGCCGACGACGTCCTTGACCGCTTCCTGCGGTACGTCCAGGTCGACACGCAGTCGGACAGCGACTCGGAGAGCTACCCGAGCACGTCCAAGCAGCGCGATCTAGGCGAGATCCTCGCGGCCGAGCTCCGCGAAGCCGGCCTCGAGGACGTCGAGCTGACCGAGCACGGGTACGTGTTCGCGACGTTGCCGGGAAAGGGCGGACCGACGGTCGGGCTGATCGCGCACATGGACACGAGCGAGGACGAGTCCGGCACCGGTGTGAGGCCGCAGGTCGTACGGCATTACGACGGGGGTGACGTCGTCCTGCCCGGCGATACGCGAAAGGTGCTGAAGGCGAGCGAGAACCCGTTGCTGGCAGAGCGGGCCGGACACGACATCGTCACGACGGACGGAACGACTTTGCTCGGGGCCGACGACAAGGCCGGGCTGGCGGAGATCGTCGCCGCCGTCGCCTATCTCGCGAAGCATCCTGAGATCGAGCACGCGCCGATCCGGGTCGGCTTCACGGTGGACGAGGAGGTCGGCCGCGGCGTCGACCACTTCGACATCGAGCGCTTCGGAGCGGATTTTGCGTACACACTCGACGGCTCCGAGCTCGGGCGGATCGACGACGAGACGTTCTCGGCGTCGGAGGTCCGAATTCGGATCGAGGGCTACAACGTCCATCCGGGGACGTCGAAGGACAGGATGGTCAACGCGATCAAGCTGGCGGCGAAGATCGTCGATCGGTTGCCGGCCGACTCGCGCTCGCCCGAGACGACGGACGGCCGGGAGGGGTTCGTGCATCCGACGAGGATCACGGGCAGCACCGCCGAGGCCGAGCTGCGTTTCATCGCCAGGGACTTCGATTCGCAAGCGCTGGCCGAGCACGAGCAGCTGCTGCGGAAGCTTGCGGACGAGGTGGCCGACGAGGAGCCACGCGCCGAGGTGACCGTCTCGACGGTCGAGAGCTACCGCAACCTGAAGGACTTCCTGGCGGCGGCCCCTGCGATCGCCGAGGCCGCGGACGAGGCGGCGACACGCGTGGGGATCGAGCCGTGGCGTGAGCCCATCCGCGGCGGGACCGACGGATCGATCCTCAGCGCCCGCGGGCTGCTGACGCCCAACATCTTCACCGGAGCCCACCAGTTCCACTCCGTGCTCGAGTGGGCGTCGGTGCAGGACATGGCCGCCTCGGCGGCGACGATCGTCGAGCTCGTGAAGCTCTGGTCGGAGCCCGAGTGGGCTAGCCGGTCAGAACAAGCGACTGCAGCCGACCGTTGAGAAGGCTCGACCCTCGAGCTCATGAGGCCGGAGGCTAACCAGAGCGAAGCGACGTTGGCCGGAGGCGAGCTGATGCGGGCGGGGACGCAACCGGGCCGCGGCCCGCACGAAACAAACCAGTCGCCCGGAACGCGCTAGGGCGAGGGCCACTTTCGGCGCGGAGGCGGACCGCGTTCCGCCGCAGCGCACAGCCAGCTTTGCCTTGTCGAGCGAAGAAGGAGGGGGACAGTGGGGGAACCATTGGTTCCCACACTTCGTCGGAGCGCGAGTGGGCTAGCCGGTCAGATAGTGGTGCCCGAACCGCCGCATCTCCTCGATGATCGGCAGCAGCGCGGCGCCCTTCTCCGTCAGCTCGTACTCGACGCGCGGCGGCGACTCGGCGTAGCTTCGCCGCTCGACGAGACCTTCTTCCTCGAGCGCGCGCAGCCGCTCGGAGAGTGTCCGCGGGCTAATCCCCGCGCACGAGTGCTCCAGCTCCGAGAACCGACGCGGTCCCTCCGAGAGGTCGTGCACCAGCAACGCGGTCCACTTGGCGCCGATGATCTCTGCGCACGCGGCGACCGCGCATGACGTCGCCTCGTGGACGGGGTTCATGGTGCGCATCGCTATCCGAAGTGTAGTGAGGTCACGAGCGGAAGGGAGCGGGCGTGGCCTCGATCTTCGGGATTGCGACGCGGGCGATCGTGCCGAACCCGGGCGCGGGCTTGCATGCCTGCGCGACTCCGGCGTCGCAGGCGACAGAAAGGAAGAGGAACGCGTCCTCCATCGTGAAGCCCCACTCGTCGACGAGAAGTCTCGCCGATTCCTCGCAGCAGAGCTTCAGCGCCTCTTCATAGCCGTCGGCCGTCGCGTGCGGGACCCAGCGGTCGGGCAGCTCGGTCACGGGCCACGTGGCTTGCCGGCTCTTGAGCAGGCTGAACCGGATGTCGACCTCTCCCGCGATCTCGACGCCGGTGAAGCAGACCTCGCCGTCGCCCATGGCCGCGTGCATGTCGCCGACCGCGAACATGGCGCCGGGCTGCCTCACCGGGAAGAAGATCCGTGCGCCCTTGCCGTGGAGATGGTCGTCGAGGTTGCCGCCGTGGCGTCCTGCGAGCCCCGTCGTGAGCGTCTCGCCGTCGGTGGCGACGCCGACCACCCCGACCATCGGCTTGGCCGGGAAGCGGACCCGCTCGTTCATCTCGATCCAGCCGTCCTCGAGCCGAAAGAGGCGCGTCACGGGCGCATCGACGTGCTCGATGAGCTGGCCGAACCCCGGGATGAGGCATGCGAACCCGACCTCGACCGGCCGGACGTCGAGGATCTCGGCGACGAGGGAGTCGCCCGGCTCCGCACCTCTCACCGCGACCGGGCCGGTCGCGCTGTTGACGCGATCGAAGTCGATCTCGGTGACGAGGTCGGCCTCGGAGGTGATCTGCCCGGTGAAGCAGTCGTTCGTCTCGAAGGTGACCGTCTCGCCTGGGTCGATCTCCAGGACGGGCTCGAGCTCCGGGCCGAACGCCCAGACGACCTCGTCTCGCCCGATCCGGTGGCCGACCCCGGTCGCCATCACGCCGGCCCCGTGGCCATCGCTCCCTCGCCGGCGACGGTCTCGTCCTCGACGTAGACGCGCTCCATGTCGCGCAGGCGATCGGGCGCGCGCATGGAGAGGATGATCGTCAGCGCGATGCCCACGCCGACCCAGCCGAGCGCGACCCAGTTCGCGTACTTGATCGGGTACGTCGGCGGGAACTTCACGTACTCGTAGTAGAGCGGGAAGAAGAACAGGATGGCGCCGCCGAGGGGCAGGACGAAGTGCAGGAGCCAGTTGAACTCGTCCCGCCTCTTCGTCCAGTAGTGCCAGATGCAGCCGAGGCAGATGAGGATGTACACGACCACGACGACGATCACGGCGAGCGTCGCGATGAGCGCGAAGCCGACGAGTGGTCCCCACTTCCAGCCGAGGAGCATCGAGGCGACGATGGCGAAGGCCGTCATCCACACGATCGCGATGTACGGCGTCTTGAACTCGGGATGGGTCTGGCCGAGCTGGCGCGGTGCCAGCCGGTTGCGCGAGAGCGCGTAGAACACACGCGTGGCGGCGTTGACGGCTGCATTCGAGTTTGCGGCGATCGAGTTGCAGATCGCGAGGAAGACGACGATCCAGCCCGTGCTCCAGAAGACCTTGCCGAGGTTCCGCCACGGATCTGCGCCCGTCGCCTGGGTGACGAACTTGTCGAACCCGGCCCCGAAGACCCAGGCGTACGAGCAGAGGACGTAGAAGAGGCCGATCGCAACCGCCGAGCCCACGACGGCGCGCGGGACGGTGCGGCGCGGGTGCTTCGCCTCCTCGCCGAGCGGCGCGGCGGCCTCGAACCCGATGAACGCGAGGATCGCGAAGACCATGCCGCGGAAGACGCCGTTCCAGCTGCCGACCGCGTGGTGCGGATTGAACGGTTGCAGGTTCAGGTCGCCGACGTTGGAGAAGATCATCCAGAGCGCCAGGGCGCCGAAGATCGCGATCTCGAAGGCGCCGAGGATCACGCCCGCTGTTGTCGAGATGCGGATGTCCCGATAGGTGAGGAGGAAGACGATCCCCGCCATCAGCAGCACCCAGAGCCACCACTGACCGGTGTAGTGCCAGCCGGCTTCGCTCGACATGACCTCCCGCATCGCCCAGCCGAACTCGAGATAGAGGAACGGTGCGACGAGAGGCTCGAAGAGGACGAACAGCCAGGCGACGTTGAAGCCGGCCCAGGGCCCGAGCGAGCGCGCCGCGTAGGAGTAGAGACCCCCTGCGGACGGCTCGAGCTTCGCCAGTTGCCCGATCGCCGTCGCGGCGCAGAGGCACGCGACGAGCGCGAGCAGGATCGACAAGGCGAGCGCCTGCTGCGAGAACGGGACCGAGATGTAGATCGAGTACGCGACGGCCGCGGCCGGTGCCATGTGCGTGATCGACTGGAACAGGACCTGCGGCAGGCCGATCGAGTGCACCCGCAGACGGTCGAAGGATTGAGAGACGGCGCCAGCTTCCATCAGGCCTCCTTCGTCGGCTGTGACCCCGCGAGATCGTCCCGCCCGAGACAATCGCCACAAGAGTAACGGTTCTGCCTAGGGCCACGAAGCGGACGGTTGGCGAGCTTGACAACGCCTCGCTTGCAGTGTCCTCGAGGGCCGAATCCAGGGGCGGGAAGACGGTTGTCAACCCAGATTGGAGTGCGCGGGCTCAGCCCGCGCACGTTTCCCGCGAAGCGGCGCACCCAGAAGCCCGAGCAAAGGCGAAGCCTTCGCTCAGATCAATCCCAGGGCGGGGGGTTGTGCGTCCAGCGTCCGCCGAGCATCGTCGCGACCACGCGGACCTCGGGAAGCTCCTCGGCTTCGAGGGCGAAGGGGTCGCGGTCGAGGACGACGAGATCGGCGAGGAACCCGGGGAGGAGCTTGCCGCGTCGATGCTCGTCGCGGGCCAGCCAGACTGGCGCCACCGTCGTTGCCTCCAGCGCTTCGGCGAGGCTCAGGCGCTGCTCGGGATGCCAGGGCTCGCGCTCGTCGATCGTGCGCAGGACGCCGGCGCACACCCCGGCCCAGGGGTCGAGCTCCTCGATCGGCGCGTCCGATCCGTTCGCGACCAGGGCGCCGGTGTCCCAGAGCGACCGGTACGCATATGCGCCGCCCGTCTTCTCGCCCCAGAAGCGGTCGGCGAGATCGCGGTCCGAAGGAGCGTGGCTGAACTGCACCGAGGCGGCGACCCCAAGCGCGGCAAAGCGGCCGATGTCCTCGGGCGCGAGGAGCTGAGCGTGCTCGATCCGTGGACGCAGGCCGCGCGCCTGCCACGCTTCGCGGGTATCACGGAAGGCGTCGAGCGCCTCGCGGTTCGCCAGGTCGCCGATCGCGTGGACGGCCACGGGGAGGCCCGCCGCTGCTCCGGCGCGGATGACCTCCGTCAGGGCTTCGCGGCTCGTGATCTCGACCCCGGAGCCGTCGAGCATGCGGGCCGTCTGCGAGCCGAGCGTCCCGTCCATGAACGCTTTCAGGTAGCCGATGCGAACGAGGTCGTCGCCGAAGCCGCTCCGGAGATCGACCGCGGCCAGCTCCGTCACCCTCTCTGCCGGCAGGGACTGCCAGACGCGCAGGCAGAGCGAGCCCTCGTCGCGGAGGCGCTGCCAGATTCCGAGTGCTCCGAGCCACCCGTCCTTGTCGTGCACCGCGGTCACGCCGCGCCCGCTGGCGATCCGGAGCCCGGCACGGGTCGCCTCGACGAGCTCGTCCTCGGAGGGGCGTACGTACGCGTCGCGGAAATGCCAGGCGCTTTCCTCCCGCAGGACGCCGGTCGGCGCTCCGCTCGGGTCGCGCTCGACGACTCCGCCGGCGACCTCGAGCTCCCCGTCGGCTCGGGCGAGCGCAGCCGAGTTGAGCCAGAGCGAGTGGTAGTCACGGGCCATCAGGGCGGCCGGCACGTCGCCGGTGACGCGGTCGAGAGCCTCCCTGGTCGGCTCGACTGTCGGCGACCAATCGCCGCTCCGCCACCCGGTCCCACGCAACCAGCGGCCGGGCGGGACGTCCTTCGCTGCCGAGGCGATGCGGGCGAGCGTCTCCTCGAGCGACTTCGTCCCATCCAGCCGCACCTGCTCTTGCGCGAGCGCCCAGGTCGGGAAGTGCACGTGCGCGTCGTTGAAGCCAGGCAGGACACATCGCCCGCCGAGGTCGATCCGCTCCGGGCTCGCGAGCGCCGTCTCGTGTGTTCCCACCCCTCCGGCTATCCGGTCGCCTGCGATCGCCAGTGCGCGTGCAACGGGCAGGGACGGGTCCATGGTGCGGATGACGCCGTTCTCGAAGATCACGCTCGGACCGTAACCGAGACTCTCGGCCGCGAGCGCGCCGGGTTAGGCTTCCGTCGTGGCATTCGAGCCGTTGAGCGACGAGCAGCGCGAGATCCGCGATCTCGTCCGTCAGCTCGCGCGCGAGCGAATCGCCCCGCGCGCGGCGGAGATCGACGAGAGCCACGAGTTTCCCTGGGACGTCGTCGAGCTCTTCCGCGAGAACGACATCTTCGCGCTCTTCTTCGGCGAGGAGTACGGCGGCCTCGGGACGGGCACCTTGCTCTCCCTTGTGGCGATCGAGGAGGTCTCGAAGGTCTGCGCCACGAGCGGCCTCATCCTCGCCGTCCAGGAGCTCGGGTCCCTCGGGTTGAAGCTCGCGGGCGACGAGGATCAGAAGCGGCGCTACCTGCCGCGGCTGGCCTCGGGCGAGTGGCTCTGCGCCTACGCCCTCACTGAATCGGGGTCGGGCTCCGACTCCGCCGCGATGCGGTCGAGCGCGCGGCGGGAGGGCGGCGACTACGTCCTCAACGGCTCGAAGCGGTTCATCACGAACGCCGGGGTCGCGCAGCTGTACACCGTGTTCGCGAAGACCGATGTCGACGCCGGTCATGCCGGCATCTCGGCCTTCGTCGTCGAGGCCGACACGCCAGGCTTCGAGGTCGCGAGGGTCGAGCCGAAGATGGGAATCAAGGGCTCGACCACGGGCGAGCTCGTCTTCGAGGAGTGCCGCGTCCCGGCCGAGAACCTCCTCGGCGAGGAGGGCGAGGGCTTCAAGATCGCGATGCGCATCCTCGACCGCTCCCGGCCGGGAGTGGCCGCGCAGGGGCTTGGAATCGCCCAGGGCGCGACCGACTACGCCCTCGAGTACGCGAGGACGAGGGAGACGATGGGCCAGCCGATCGCGCAGCACCAGCTCGTGGCGGCGATGCTCGCCGACATGGAGACGAAGTGCGAAGCGGCTCGTGGGCTCCTCTACAAGTTCGGGTCCGCGGTCGACGAGGGCATCGAGGGCTCGGAGCTGACCAAGCTGTCTGCGATGACGAAGCTCTACTGCACCGACGTGGCGATGGAGGTCTCGACAGACGCCGTGCAGGTGCTCGGTGGGTACGGGTACATCTCCGAGTATCCGCTCGAGCGCATGATGCGCGACGCGAAGATCACCCAGATCTACGAGGGCACGAACCAGATCCAGCGACTGGTGATCGCGCGCGAGATGCTCAAGGAGCAGCGCGCGTTCCTGCTCGCGGGCGTTGGCTAACCCGTCGCATTCCCGTTAGGGTCGTGACTTCCGTCCAAGGAGGAACGATGAAGCGCCACGCCGCCGTAGTCGTGCTCGCCTTGCTGGCGGTTCTGGCCCTGGTCGGGACAGCCGGAGCGAGTCACGCGATCACATCGCCCGTGAAGGGGTCTTTCAAATACTGCAGCGACCCGACGTTCCCGCCCATGGAGTCGGCGACGACTTCCGGCAAGCCGACCGGCTTCGACATCGACATGGCGAACGCGATCGGGAAGCTCTGGAAGGTCAAGGCGAACTTCGTGCAGACCGCCTTTCCGGGGCTCCTGCCGGGGCTCGCAGCCAAGAAGTG